>JBOHBY010000196.1:0-5609 GCA_050698635.1 Spirillospora sp. | reverse complement strand
GCCGCGACCTCCGCCTCCAGGTTGGCCTGCCCACCAAGATTCGCGCGGAGCAGCAGCACGACCGCGAGCCCGGCCGCGACCAGCGCGACCGCGACCACGCCGGTCGCGCCGAGCGTCGTGCGCGCCCGGACGGACGAGAACCGACGCGCCACGTCAGGTGCCCCCGTCCCTGGCCAGCCGGTATCCCGCCCCGCGCACCGTCGTGATGGACCTGCGCCCGAACGGGACGTCGAGTTTCCTGCGCAGCGCGCTGACGTACACCTCGACGATGTTGGGGTCCCCGTCGTAGGCGAAGTCCCAGACCGCCTCCATGATCTGCGTCTTCGACACGACCTGCCCCGCGTTCGACGCCAGGTGCTCCAGCACGGCGAACTCCTTGGCCGTCAGCTCCACCTCCGCGCCGTCCCGGAACACGCGCCGCGCCGCCGGGTCGACGGTCAGGTCGCCGAGCACGATCGTCGGCGCGGCACCGCGCGTCCTGCGGCGCAGCAGCGCGCGGACGCGGGCGACCAGCACCACGTACGAGAACGGCTTGGTGAGATAGTCGTCGGCGCCCGTGTCCAGGCCCTCGGCCTCGTCGTACTCGCCGTCCTTGGCGGTCAGCATGAGGATCGGCGTGTCGTCGCCCGCCGCCCGCAGCGACGCGCACACCCGGTAGCCGTTCATGCCGGGCAGCATGATGTCCAGGACGATCAGGTCGAACCCGCCGCCGAGCGCCCGGTCGAGCCCCTCCGCCCCGTCATGGACGGTCTCGACCACGAACCCCTCGGCCGTCAGCCCGCGGGCGAGGGACGTGGCCAGGCGTTTCTCGTCCTCCACGAGCAGCAGGCGCATCCCCACAGCCTGCCAAACCGATCCTGAAGGCGGCTTCAGGAAGCTTCAGGACCGCTACAGGAACCGGCGGCATCGTCGATGTCGCACGGGCGGACCGGACCCGCCGGCCGCCCGGCGCGACACCTGGAGGGTGCATGAGCATCGACGCACGGCGCTTCGTCTCCGGACGCGGACTGCTGGTCACGGTCGTCGCCGCGGGCGTTCTCGCGGGCGGAGGAGCGGCCACCGCGTTCGCGGCCCACGACACCGGCGACGGCACAGCGCCACCGTCTGGCGGGCGGGGCCCCGGAACGTCCGTCACGGCGGCCCAGGCGGCGGCCGTGGCGCTGAAGGCGGCCCCCGGCAAGGTCGAGGAGATCGAGCTGGACGACGACGACCGCGCCACCCCCGTCTGGGAGATCGACCTCCTCGCCGACAACGGCGCTTGGCGGGAGGTGACCGTCGACCCGAAGACCGGCACGCTGCTCTCGAACCGCACGGCCCGCCCGGACGACGCCGATGACGATGACGACGGCGGCCGCGGCCCGTCCGCCGCGCTCCGCCAGGCCAAGCTCACCGCGTCGGACGCCGCGGGCGCGGCCGTGAAGGCCGTCCCCGGCACCGTGACGTCCGTCGACTTCGAGCGCGAACACGGCAGGCCCGCCTGGGAAGTCGACGTCACCACCTCGAACGGCACAGAACACGAACTGCTCATAGACGCCACCACCGCCAAGATCCTCACCAACACCACAGACGACGAAGACGACTGACAAGCACAGGGGCCGGGAACGGATGGGGGTATGAGCGACGAACGGCCCGGCCCCGGCATCGACACGAGCGTTCCGCACGTGGCGCGCATCTGGAACTACTGGCTGGGCGGCAAGGACAACTACCCCGTGGACCGGGAGGTCGGCGACCAGATCCTCGGGATGCTGCCGGACGTGGCGCGCCTCGCCCGCGCGTCCCGGCGGTTCCTCAACCGGGTCGTCTGGCACCTGGCCGCCGAGGCGGGCGTCCGCCAGTTCATCGACATCGGGACGGGCCTGCCGACCGTGGACAACACCCATGAGGTCGCCCAGCGCGCGGCGCCCGAATCGAAGATCGTCTACGTGGACCACGACCCGCTCGTCCTCCAGCACGCCAGGGCGCTGCTCACCAGCACGCCCGAGGGCGAGACGGCCTACGTCGACGCCGACCTGCGCGACCCGGACCGCATCCTGGCGGCGGCCGCCGAGACGCTGGACTTCGACCGCCCGATCGCGTTCACGCTCATGGGCATCCTGGAGTTCATCCCCGACGACGGCGAGGCGTACGCGATCGTCCGGCGGCTCCTGGACGTGGCGCCGCCGGGAAGCTACTTCGCCATGTCCGACGGGACGAACGTCGTCCACGGTGATGCGTCCGACCGGATCGTAGAGCTCTGGAACGAGTCAGGGAACGCGCCGCTCGTCCTGCGCACCCCCGAGCAGATCGGACGGTTCTTCGACGGCCTGGACCTGCTGGAGCCGGGCGTGGTCTCCGTGACGCACTGGCGCCCGGACGACACCGACCTGCCCAAGGCCGTGGACGCGTTCGGAGCCGTCGGCCGCAAACCGTGACCGCGGCGAGTGCCAGAGGTCGGGCCCTTCCGAGATCAGAGGCGGCCTCGGGCGGGTTTCTCTTTTGCAGAAAGAAGTATCCCGTGGCCTTCGCACCGGAAGGGCGACGTCCCTAGGAGACCAGCCCGAAGCAGGCGAGCACAACCGAATATCCGGGTGTTGACATGCAGCCGTCCGGCTGCCTATCGTTGAAGGCAGCCAAACGGCTGCCTATCGGGACGGTGCATGGACGAGATCTTCAAGGCGCTCGCCGACACGAGCCGCCGCAGGCTCCTGGACAGCCTCAACGCCCGCAACGGCCAGACCCTCCGGGAACTGTGCGCCGGGCTCGACATGGCCCGGCAGTCGGTCAGCAAGCACCTCGCCGTGCTGGAGGCCGCCGACCTGGTGACCACGGCACGCCGGGGCCGCGAGAAGCTCCACTACCTCAACGCCGCCCCGATCAACGCCATCGCCGACCGCTGGATGAGCCGATACGACCGGCAGCGCGCGAACGCGCTCGCCGACCTCAAGACCGCATTGGAGCAGCACCCGATGACCGGAAGCGAGTTCGTCTACACCACCTACATCCGCACCACGCCGGAACGGCTCTGGCAGGCGCTGACCGACCCGGCGTTCACGCGCCGCTACTGGGGCGTCGCCTTCGAGACGGACTGGACGACCGGCGCCACCATCACCTGGCACGAGGAGAACGCGACGACCGCCGACCCGGAGCAGGTCGTCCTCGAAGCCGACCCGCCCCACCGCCTGTCCTACACCTGGCACACGTTCACACCCGAATGGGCGAAGGCCGTCGGCGTGGACGAGGACAAGCGCGCCGAGCTCCTCGCCGAACCCCGCTCCAAGGTCACCTTCGAGATCGAACCGGCCGGGGAGACGGTCAAACTGACGGTCGTCCACGAGGCGGGCGAGGCGCTCCTCGGCATGTCACGCCACGGCTGGCCGCACGTCCTGTCCGGCCTCAAGACCCTCCTGGAGACCGGCGAACCCCTCCCCGTCCCCTGACGCCGACCACCCCGATACCGCGCCGCCGCCGACCTCTAGCATGAACGCGGTCGATCATGTGAGGAGCGGTTCGTGCGAGAGATCGCCGTGTTCAGCGGTAGCGCCCACCCCGACCTGGCCGCCGAGGTCTGCTCCCATCTGGGGGTGCCGCTCAGCCCGGTGCGCGTCTCCCGGTTCGCCAACGACTGCCTGGAGGTCCAGCTGCAGGCGAACTGCCGGAGGCGGGACGTCTACCTGATCCAGCCGCTCGTCGCGCCCGTCCAGGAGCACCTGGTCGAGCTGCTCCTCATGTGCGACGCCGCCCGCGGCGCGTCCGCGAGCCGGATCACCGTCGTGATGCCGCACTACTCCTACGCCCGCTCCGACAAGAAGGACGAGCCCCGCATCTCCATCGGCGGCCGCCTGGTCGCCGACCTGCTCGTCGCGTCGGGCGCGGGCCGGGTCCTGGCGATGACGCTGCACTCGCCGCAGGTCCACGGCTTCTTCTCCGTGCCCGTCGACCACCTGCACGCGCTCCGCGAACTGGCCGCCCACTTCAGTGGCCACGACCTCTCGCGGACCACGGTCGTCTCGCCCGACCTCGGCAACGCCAAGCAGGCCGCCGCCTTCGCGCGCCTGCTCGGCGTCCCGGTCGCCGCCGGCGCCAAGCAGCGCTTCGCCGACGACCGCGTCCAGATCAGCTCCGTCATCGGCGACGTCGCCGGCCGCGACGTGATCGTCCTGGACGACGAGATCGCCAAGGGCAGCACCGTCCTGGAGCTCCTGGACCGCCTCCGCGAGCTGGACGCCCGCACCATCCGCGTCGCCTGCACCCACGGCCTGTTCGCCGCGGGCGCCCTCGGCCGCCTGTCCGCCGAGCCCGACGTCCTGGAGATCGTCTGCACCAACACCGTCCCCGTGCCGAACGGCGACCGCAGCGACAAGCTCCGCGTCCTGTCCATAGCCCCGGCCCTGGCCGAGGCCGTCCGCCGCATCCACAACGGCGAATCCGTGAGCGCCCTCTTCCACCAGTCCCCCTGACCGCCCGCGAGGGGGCGCGGGCGGGGGTCAGCGGCGTTTGCCGCTGCTGCCGGGTTCTTCTTCGCCGTCGGTGGTGTGTTCGGGTTCCAGGTATTCGTCGTCGGGCCAGAGGGCGTCGGCGAGGAAGGCGAGATACTCCTCGTCGGCAGGGTCGAGTTCGGCGGTCATCGACTCGGGGTGGACGGCGGGGAAGGCGTCCCGGGGCGGTGGGTCGGGGTCGAGGGCCCATGTCCGGGCCGGGGCGGGGGCGGGGGGCATGGGGCGGAGCAGGTTCGGCAGGGAGAGGCCGAACAGGGCGACCAAGGCCACGAGGACCAGGACTGCGATCACACCACACCGTCCTTCCGCGGGCGAGTTCCACATGATTCTTGCGTAAGGAGCGAAACAGTTGAACGCTACCGGGACGATCCTTCGGATGGGAGTCCGACATGCAGACCGCCGGGGACCCGACGGGGACAATGGGCCCCGTGGAGCCTCAGGTGGACGCGCGTACGCGCGAGCTGGCCAGGATCGTCTGGGACCATCTCGTCCTGTCGGAGCCCCTCTCCAAGGCTGACGTGATCCTGGCGCTGGGGTGCCACGACACGCGGGTGGCGGTGCACGCGGCGCGGCTCTGGCACGAGGGGTGGGCGCCGCTGGTGGTGGTGTCGGGCGGGCGCGGGAAGGTCACGTCGGAGTGGGCGCTGACCGAGGCGCGGGTGTTCGGACGCGTCGCGCGCGAGCACGGCGTCCCGGAGGCGGCGCTGCTGCTTGAGGAGACCGCGGCGAACACGGGGGAGAACATCACCGCGTCCAGGCGGCTGCTGGCGGAGCGGGGCGTGGCGGTCGAGAGCGGGATCCTGGTCGCCAAGCCGTACATGACGCGCCGGGCGCTGGCCACGGCGCGGCGCCAGTGGGCCGGGGTGAGGTGGGCCGCCTCCGCGCCGGAGCTCGGGTTCGAGGCGTTCGCCCAGAACGAGCGGCAGGACGAGCGGCAGGACGAGCGGCAGTTCGTCGAGCTGATGGTGGGCGACCTGCAGCGGATGGTCGTCTACGCGGAGCGCGGCTTCCAGGTGCCGATGCCCGTTCCGCCGGCGGTGTGGGCGGCGTACGAGGAGCTGGTGCGGCTCGGGTTCGACCGGCATGTGATCAGGTGATGCGCCAAGGCGCGGGGGCCGCGGCACGGGCCCCGGC
>JBOHBY010000195.1:0-1650 GCA_050698635.1 Spirillospora sp. | reverse complement strand
TCCCGGCGCCGAGCACCACGACCCGCGTCATGCACCCTCCAAACCGTTCGCTAAACCGAACGGTCCGAGGCTAGAGCCGGGATTCGCGGGATGTCAACGCCCCACCGGGTGCGGCGGCCCAGGTGGGGCGGCGTGCAGCCGCTGGTCGGAGTCGTACTGGAGGAGCAGGACGGAGCGCACGGGCCCGTCGAGTGCCGTGTAGGTGTGCGGGAGGCGCGCGTCGAAACCGACGTAGTCGCCCGGCCCGAGCTCCACGTCCCGGCCGTCCACCCGGACGCCGAGCCGCCCCGCCTGGACGACCGTGTGCTCGGTCCCGCCGTGGCCGAGCGACTCCTGGCTGGACCCGGCCCTGACCCGCTGGTCGTACACCTCGAAGATCGCGCCGCCGGACTCGATGCCGCGCAGCGGCCGCAGGTCGACGCCCTCGCCGCGCAGCACCTCCACCTCGGCGGCGCGCACCACGGTCGGCCCGGCGGGCTCGCGGTGGTCCAGCAGGTCGGAGATCGCGACCTCCAGCGCGCGCGACAGGCTGAACACCGTCTCGATCGTGGGGTTGCCCGCCCCGGCCTCCAGCTGCGACAGCGTCGCCTTGCCGATCTTCGAGCGGCGCGACAGCTCCGACAGCGACAGGCCGCGCTCCCGCCGCGCGCGGCGCAGGTTTCCGGCCAGCACGTCCCGCACCGATTCCCCTGACGCGCGCACGTTCCGCCCTCTCCTCCGGCCACCCTTGGCGTTCGCTTTACCGAACGCAAGTGTAGCGGGAGCGGGGTCACAGCCGCGCGATCGTCCCGGCGCCGGACGCGCGCGCCCGCTCGACGATGACCGACGCCGCCGCAGTGTCCTGCACGCCGACGCCGACGCTGTTGTAGAAGACGATGTCCGAGGCGGACTCGCGACCGCCGTCCAGGCCCGCGACGACCGGCCCGAGCGGGCGCACCCGCTCCGGGCTCAGATGCCCCGAGCGGATCGCGGCGACCACCGGGCCGGCGTGCTCCAAAGCGGTCGGGACGTCGTCGACCACGACCTGGGCCGCACGGGTGAGGACGTCCTCGTCCACCTCGGCCCGGTCCGGTGCGAACGACCCGACGCTCACCACCGTGCAGCCGGGTTCGAGCCACGCGCCGAGCACGACGGGCTCCACGCTGGTCGTGGCGGTGACGACGATCTGCGCCCCCTCGACGGCCGCGCGGGCGGACGCCGCCGTCTCCACCGGCAGGCCAAGCTCGTCCGACAGCGCGGCGGCGACCTCGCACGTCTCCGGATGACGGCACGCCATCGCCACCCTGCCGATCGGCCGGACCTCCGCCATCGCCCGCACGTGCGCCCGTCCCTGCACACCGCAGCCGATCACCGCGAGCCGGGACGCGTCCGGCACCGCCAGGTGGTCGGCCGCGACCGCGCTCGCCGCCGAGGTCCGCAGCGTCGTCACCGACTCGCCCTCGATGATCGCGACGGGGCGTCCGTCCACCGGGTCCTGGACGGTCACCAGCGCCGCCACGGTCGGCAGGCCGCGCCCGGCGTTGCCCGGGTTGACGCTGCCGAACTTGGACACGGCGCCGGTGCCGGGCAGGCGGGAGACGTAGCAGAACGCGACGTCGTCGTCCGGGCCGTCCAGCAGCAGCCGCGGCGCGAGCCGCGCCTCCCGGCGGC
>JBOHBY010000194.1:0-2213 GCA_050698635.1 Spirillospora sp. | reverse complement strand
TAGGCGGCCAGCAGCCGCAGGTGCCCGGCCCAGCGCGCGATCACGTCGGGCGGCACCGTCTCCGTGCCGACCAGCACCGTGGCGCCCGCGGGCAGGACGCAGTCGGCGGGCAGGGCGGCGACCAGGGACGGGGGCAGGATCGCGTGCGTGACGCGCTGCTCGTTCATGAAGTCGGTCAGCTCGCGGCCCGGCGCGCGCGCCCCGTCGGGGACGAGCACCAGGCGGCCGCCGTGGCACAACGCCATCGTCAGCTCGAAGATCGTCACGTCGAAGCCGACGGAGGCGAACTGGAGCACATGGCTGTCGGGTGTCAGCCCCATCCGGTCGACGGCGGTGGCGACCAGGCTGCCGATCCCCTCGTGCGGGACGACGACGCCCTTGGGCCGCCCCGTCGAGCCGGACGTGTAGATGATGTACGCCGCCTGGTCGGGCGCGACGTCGGGGAAGGCGGCGCCGGGCCGGGTCCTGGCGAGTTCGGCGGTGGCGTCCGGGCCGTCCAGGACGATCGGCCTGACGCCGCCGACCTCGGGGATCTTGCCCGCGGTCTGCCCTGTCACGACGACGGCGGCGGCGCCGGAGTCGCCGAGCATGTAGGCGAGACGGTCGGCCGGGTGGGCCAGGTCGAGCGGCAGGAAGGCGGCACCGAGCCTGTTCGCGCCGAGCATCACCGCGACCATCTCCACCGATCGCGGCACCGCCACGCCGACCACGCTCTCCGGCCGCACGCCGTACCGGGCGAGCAGCCGTGCCATGTGGTCCGACAGCGCGTCCAGCTCGGCGTAGGTGACCGTGCGCGATCCGTCCACGACGGCGGCCGCGTCCGGACGCTCGGACGCGAGCCGCCGGAACATGCCGATCAGGGTCTCCTCGGTCACGTCCCGATCGGTCCGGTTGAAGCCGGTGAGGACCCGCGCGCGCTCGTCGGCGGTCAGCACGTCGATGTCGCCGACGCGCAGCCGCGGGTCGGCGGCGACCGCCCCGACGAGCCGGGCCAGCCGCTCCCCCAGCGTCGCGACGGTGGACCTGTCGAACACGTCGGAGCCGTACTCCAGCACGCACGCGAGCCGCCCGGTGGCCGTGTCCTCGGCGAAGCCGAAGACCAGGTCGAACTTGGCCGTGCGCACCTCCACCGGCTCCGGGGTGACCTCCAGGCCGGGGAGTTCGAGACCGCCGCCCGTACGGTTGCGGTAGCCGACCATGACCTGGAACAGGGGGGTGCGCTCGGGCGAGCGGACGGGGTTCAGCTCCGTCACCACGGCCTCGAACGGAACGTCCTGGTGGGAGAACGCGGCCAGGTCGGTCTCCCGGACCCGCGCGACCACCTCGGCGAACGTCGGGTCGCCGGACACGTCGGTGCGCAGGACCAGCGTGTTGACGAAGAACCCGACCAGATCGTCCAGCGCCCCGTCGGTGCGGCCGGAAACGGGCGCGCCGAGCGGGAGGTCGTCCCCGGCGCCGAGCCGGTGCAGCAGCGCGGCGACCGCCGCCTGGCACACCATGAACATGGTCGCGCCACCGTCCCGCGCGATCCGCCGCAACGCCGTGCGGTCGGCCGGGTCCAGCTCGACGGTCAGCTCGCCACCGGACGTGGTCGGCCGGGCCGGGTGCGGCCGGTCGGTGGGCAGTTCGAGCCGTTCGGGCGCGCCGTGCAGGGTCGCGCGCCAGTACGCGAGCTGGCGGGCGGCCAGGCTGCCGGGGTCGGAGCGGTCGCCGAGCAGGTCACGCTGCCAGAGCGTGTGGTCGACGTACTGGAGCGGCAGCGAGTCCCAGCCGGGGGCCCGCCCGGCGACGCGCGCCGAATAGGCGGTGGACAGGTCGCGCAGGAACGGGCCGTCCGACCACTCGTCGGTGCTGATGTGGTGCAGCAGGAGCGCCACCACATGCTCGTTCTCGCCCAGCCGGACGATCGTCGCGCGGAGGGGAAGCTCGGTGGACAGGTCGAACTCCCGTCCGAGAGCGGCGGCCAGCACCGCGCCGAGCCCCTCCTCGGTGGCCTCGACCGCCCGGACGTCAGGACGGGCTTCCTCGGCGGGGACGACGCGCTGGAACGGGCGGCCCTCGCGCTCCACGATCAGCGTGCGCAACGCCTCGTGCCGCGCCGTCACGTCGGCCAGGGCCTCCTCGAACGCGCCCACGTCGAGCGCGCCGCGCAGCCGCATCACCAGCGGGAAGTTGTACGCGGCCGAGGGGGTCAGCTGCTCGATCATCCAGAG
>JBOHBY010000193.1:0-2217 GCA_050698635.1 Spirillospora sp. | reverse complement strand
CCACGCCTCCGGCGAGGCGAGCTCCGCGATGGCCGCCCGGTACCGGCGGCTCAGCTCGGGCCACTCCCGGCTGAGCCGCGCGTGCAGCATCGACGTCCGCTTCAGCAGCGTCCTGAACCGCTCGGGGTCGCGCTGGTACCACGCCACCCTCGTACCGTCGGCGGACGAGACCAGCGCGCTGTCGAGCTGCGCCAGCAGGCTCCAGTGCCGGTCGATGCCCGGCACGACCGTCTGCGGGTTGTCGAGCGCCGAGGCGTCCACGGGACGGAGCTGGCGCACCGTGCCGAGCATCGCGCTCGCCAGTACGTTCACCGTCCCCTTCGGGGGCTTGAACCCGCGTCCCCGCTTCGGCGGCCTGCTCCTGCGGACCTGCGGGAACTCCTCGTGGCTGACGCGGTGCCGCGCGTCGGGGAAGGCGGCCCTGAACGCCATGATCTCGGGGAGCTTCGTGGCGATCCCCCCGTGCATGTGCGCCGGCCCGGTCAGCACGTCCTCGATCGCCGACAGCATCAGTTCGGCGGTGGAGTACTGCATGGCCAGGGCGTGCTTCACCGAGATGATGAAGCTCTCCTTGGGCAGGTTGCCGCCCCGCTCGTACGGGGAGTGCAGCAGCGCCGTGACCAGCCGGTTGCGCTCGTGGAAGTACGCCTGCCAGTCGATGCCGTCGTCCTTGTCCTGCCACGGGACGTGCCAGGCGGCCATCCCGGGAAGGGACACGGTCGGGAAGCCCGCCTCGCCCGCGCGGACGCAGTACTCGGCGTCGTCCCACTTGATGAACATCGGCATGGACAGGCCGACTTTGCGGACCACGTCGGTGGGGACCAGGCACATCCACCAGCCGTTGTAGTCGACGTCCACGCGCCGGTGCAGCCACTTCGTCTGCCGCAGGCTCCCCGAGCTCTTCTTCACGCGCGAGTTCGCGGCGGCCGGCACGGGGATCGGGCTCGGCGGGACCGCGAAGTCGTGCTCCCGCCTGGTGTGCGGGGCCTCCTCCCACCACCAGCGGTACCGTCCGATGGTCTCGCCGAAGGCGTGCAGCTGCGAGCGGGCGAACAGGTTGAACATGTGCCCGCCCACGATCGTCGGCGTGCGGGCGAAGTCGGCGAACGCGACCGCGCGCAGGACGCCCTCGGTCTCGGTGACGACGTCGTCGTCGAGCAGGAGGACGTAGTCGCTCTTCCCCGCCCTGACGGTCTCGTCCATCGCCCGGGAGAAGCCGCCCGACCCGCCGAGGTTGCCCTGCTCGATCACGCGGAGCCGCGGGCCGAGCGCCTGCGCGGCCCGCGCGAAGTTCCCGTCGTCGCGGACCCGCCGCGTGCCCTGGTCGACGACGTAGATCTCGTCGACGACGTCGAGGACCTCCGGCGCCCGTCCGAGCGCCACGAGCTGGTCGACGCAGAAGCCGGGCCGGTCGAACGTCGTGATGCCCAGGCTGACCCGTCCCTGCCGGACGGGAGCCGACGCGTCCGTGTCGGCGCACCAGTCGGCCCGCTCCAGGACGGCCTCGTCCTCGCCGGCGAGGACGTCCATCCAGTACCAGCCGCCGTCGATGAACGGGCGCAGCGTCAGCCGGACCGTCTCCTCGCGGGATTCGCCGGAGTCGAACCGGACGGAGGCGACGCGCTGGATATGGCCCTTCGCGCTGGACCGGTAGACGATCACCGTGGCCTCGCCGCGCAGCCGGACCCGCAGGACGACCTCGTCCACCGTCGTCCAGCGCCGCCAGTAGCTGGCCGGGAACGCGTTGAAGTAGGTGGCGAACGACACCCGCCGGCCCACCGGCACGACCACGCTGCGCCGGCCGACGTCGTCGGCCGGGCCTGAATGCGGACCGGCCTCGGCGGCCGCCTCGGCGGCGAACGCCTCCGCGCCCCGGGCGATCTCGCCCTCGACGTAGAGCTTGAGGACGTCCAGGTCGCGGTCCACGGGCATCACGACCCGCTGCAGGACGCGCAACTCCGCGGCACTCACTCGCCCCCACCTCCGGTTGTCAGACGCGAGCCCCCGCCGAAATGGGGACGCAGCCTGTTGTCGACCATCGAGAGCGCGCTCGCGATGGCCATGTGCATGTCGAGGTACTTGTAGGTGCCGAGCCGGCCGCCGAACAGGACGCCGTCCTCGCGCGCTGCCAGCTCCCGGTAGGCGAGCAGGCGTGCACGGTCGGCGGCGGTGTTGACCGGGTAGTACGGCTCGTCGCCGCGTTCGGCGGCCCGCGAG
>JBOHBY010000192.1:0-4019 GCA_050698635.1 Spirillospora sp. | reverse complement strand
GTGTCCGAGAGACCGATGAGCTCTTCGAGGTCGGCGCTGATGAGGAGCACCGCCATCCCCTCACGGCGCGCCTCCCTGATGAGGTCCCAGATCGCGGCCTGCGCGCCGACATCGACGCCACGGGTCGGGTGGGCGGCGACGAGGACCTTGGGCTTGTGGCTCATCTCGCGGCCGACGATGAGCTTCTGCTGGTTGCCGCCCGACAGCGCGGCGGCGGGCACGTCGATCCCCGGCGTCCGCACGTCGTACGCCTGGACGATCCGGGTCGTGTCGCGGCGGGCGCCGCGCCGGTCGACCCACGGGCCGCGGACGTTCGGCGGCTGCGTCTGGTGGCCCAGCATGCGGTTCTCCCAGAGCGTCGCCTCCAGGACGAGCCCGTGCCGGTGCCGGTCCTCCGGGATGTAGGCGATGCCCGCCTCGCGGCGCCGCCGGGTCGCCCAATGGGTGATGTCGTCGGCGCCGTAGGTGATCGTCCCGGCGTCCGCGTGCCGGATGCCCATGATCGCTTCGATGAGCTCGGTCTGGCCGTTGCCCTCGACCCCTGCCAGCCCGACGATCTCGCCGCGGCGGATGCGCAGGGACACGTCGTCCACGACGGGACGGCCCTGCGGCGTGAGCACCTTCAGGCCCGCGACGTCGAGCTGGACGTCCTCGGTGACGGTGGACTCGCGCAGCTCGGGCGTCGGCAGCTCCGAGCCGACCATCAGCTCCGCCAGCCGCCGCGACGTGACCTCCTCGGGGTCGAGCCGGGTCGCGACCGTCGTGCCGCGCCGGATCACCGAGATCGTGTCGGCGACGGCGAGGACCTCGTCCAGCTTGTGCGAGATGAACAGCACCGTCAGGCCCTCGGCGCGCAGCTCGCGCAGGTTGCCGAACAGCTCGTCGACCTCCTGCGGGACGAGGACGGCGGTCGGCTCGTCCAGGATCAGCACCCGGGCGCCCCGGTACAGCACCTTGAGGATCTCCACCCGCTGCCGCTCGCCGACGCCGAGCGTCTCGACGAGGACGCCGGGGTCGACGCGCAGCCCGTACGCCCACGACATCTCCTGGATCCTCGCGCGGGCGGCGGCGAAGTCGACGCCCCCGTACCAGGTGCGGGGCTCGGCGCCGAGGATCACGTTCTCCAGCACGGTCAGGTTGTCGGCCAGCTTGAAGTGCTGGTGGACCATGCCGATACCGCGGCCGATCGCGTCGGCCGGGGTCCGGAAGGAGACCTGCCGGCCCTCGATCTCGATGTCGCCCTCGTCCGGGCGCTGCATCCCGTAGAGGATCTTCATCAGCGTGGACTTGCCCGCGCCGTTCTCACCGCACAGCGCGTGCACCTCGCCGCGCTCGATGGTGAGGTTGATGTCGCGGTTGGCGACGACCCCGGGGAACCGTTTGGTGATCGACGTCAGCCGCACGGCCGGAACCTGCTCAGGCACGAGTGCCCCTCCTCCTGCCTCGACGACCTGCCTCGACGACCTGCCTCGGACGACCGCGCCGGGCGTCATCCCCTCGGTGACGCCCGGCGCGCTGCCACGACCCCTGGAAGGGTCACGCCTTGGTCGGGACCTTGATCGTGCCGCTGACGATGCCGGACTTCAGCTCGTCGAGCTTGGCCTTGATGTCGTCGACGTGGCCGCCGGACGTGGCGTAGCCGACACCGTCGTTCTTCAGGTCGTACTGCGTGGTGCCCGCCTTGAAGGTGTTCTTCGCGACGCTCTCCACGAAGTCGTACACGGCGAGGTCGACGTGCTTGACCATCGAGGTGAGGATCTGGTCCTTCACCCCGGCGACGGCGGGCTGGTTGTACTGGTCGGAGTCGACGCCGATGGCCCATTTCTTGGCCCCGCCGACGGTCTTGATCACGCCGATTCCGGCACCGCCCGCGGCGTGGTAGATGACGTCCGCGCCCTGGTCGAGCTGGCCCTTGGCGGCCTCGTTACCGAGGCCGGTGTCCTTGAAGCCGTTGAAGTTCGGCGGCTGCGTCAGGTACTTCGGCGGCAGGATCTTGATGCCGGGCTTGGCCTTCTTCGCCCCGGCCTCGAACCCGGCGTAGAACTTCACGATCAGCGGCACGTTGACGCCGCCGATGAACCCGATCGTGCCGGACTTGGACTTCATCGCCGCCGCCGCGCCGACGAGATAGGACCCCTGCTCCTCGGCGAAGCAGGCGCCGCTGACGTTGGCGCCCTCGACCTTGCACTGGTCGGCGTCCACGACGAGGAACTTGGTGTTGGGGAAGTCCTTGGCGACCTTGATGAGGGAGGTGGTGTAGGCGAAGCCGACGCCGATGATCGGGTTGTAGCCCTTGTTGGCCATCAGCCGCAGGCGCGACTCCTTGTCGGCGTCCGGCTCGTCCGGCTTGGCCGAGATCTCCTCGGTCTGGACGTTCAGGTCCTTCTTGGCGCGGTCGAGCCCGGCGGCGGCCGAGTCGTTGAACGACTGGTCGCCGCGCCCGCCGATGTCGAACGCGAGGCCGATCTTGAGGGCCTTCTTGCCGCCCTCCTTGTCCCCGTCGTCCTCGGCCTTCTTGCCACCGCAGGCGGAAGCGCTGAGCGTCAGCGCAGCACCCGTCACGGTGACGAGCGAGATCTTCAGTCCACGGCGCAAGGTAGCGCTCCTCCCGTTTCGGTCACCGAAATCGATCGGACGCTACCTCGCGAACACGGGCAAACCTCGCGCGTGCACCGATTCGCAACAGGTCCGTTACCAAGGTGTAGACAGCCGGCGACAGGTCAGCGCCGCAGGTCAGCGAAGGGGAGGAAGACTAGGCCAGGGCGGCGCCCTCGACCGGTTCGGCGTCGCCGGGACGTCCACCCTCCCACAGCGCGGTCAGCGCGGTCGCGCTCAGCACCCGGATACCGACCGCCACGCAGCTCTCGTCGACGTCGAAGTCGCCGCGGTGCAGGTCGTACTCGCCGGGCGAGCCGGGGGTGCGGACGCCGAGCCTGGCGAGGGCGCCGGGGATCGACTCCAGGTACCAGCCGAAGTCCTCGCCGCCGAGGCTCTGCGGGGTCGGGACGACGCCCTCCTCGTCGATGACCTGCGCCGCCGCGTCGCGGAACATCTGCACGCTGGCCGCCTCGTTCACGGTCGGCGGGACGCCCCGGACGTACTCCAGCGACGCCTCCACGTCGTAGGCGGCGGCGACCGACTGGAGCAGCGCCTTCATCATCTCGGGGGCGCGGTGCCAGGCGTCGTCGTCCAGGCAGCGGACGGTCCCCTCCGCGATCCCGTCGTCGGGGATGGCGTTGGCGACCGACCCGGCCGACACCCGTCCCCACACCAGCGACAGGCTGGAGCGCGGGTCGACGCGCCGCGACAGCGCGGACGGCAGCTCGGTGACGATCTTGGCGAGGGCGTAGACGAGGTCGGCGGTCAGGTGCGGCCGGGCGGTGTGCCCGCCGGGTCCTGTGACCTTCACGTACACCTTGTCGCAGGCCGCGGTGATCGGGCCGGTGCGCAGGCCGAGCTGCCCGACCTCGATGCGGGGGTCGCAGTGCAGCGCGAACGCCCGGTCGACGCCCGCGATGCCACCGGCGGCCATCACGTCCAGCGCGCCGCCCGGGGTCTCCTCGGCGGGCTGGAACAGCAGCCTGACCCGTCCCGGCAGCAGCCCCGCCTCGGCCTGCTGCGCGAGGAACAGGCCCGCGCCCAGCACCATCGTGGTGTGGACGTCGTGGCCGCACGCGTGCGCGACGCCCGGGACCGTCGAACGGTACGGGACGTCGGTCTTCTCGTCCTGGAGGGGAAGCGCGTCGATGTCGGCGCGCAGCGCGACCGTGGTGCCGTCGGCGGGCCCGATGTCGCAGAACAGGCCGGTGCCCTTGGGGAGGATCTGCGGCTTCAGGCCGGCCGCGCGCAGCCGCTCGGCGAGCCTGCGGGTCGTGCGGTGCTCGGAGTAGCCGAGTTCGGGGTGCATGTGCAGGTCGCGGCGGAACGCGATCAGCTCGTCCTCGTGCGCGGCGAGGAAGGCGTCGAGCTGCGGTTGCAGCACGGCGCCGCCCAGCACCGCCGATCCCGCGGACGCGGCG
>JBOHBY010000191.1:0-5967 GCA_050698635.1 Spirillospora sp. | reverse complement strand
CCGCCCGCCCGCGCCCCGACCCCCGCGCGCCGCCCTCCGCCCGCCCTGGAGCTTCGCGGGGTGCGATTCGGATACGGACGAGACACCGAACCGGTCATCAGCGACCTCGATCTCCTCGTTCCCGAGGGAGACCACCTCGCGATAGTGGGACCCAGCGGTGCGGGGAAGTCGACCCTCGCGGGCCTCATCACCGGCATGCTCGAACCTCAGCACGGGCAGATCCGCCTCCGCGGCGTCCCCGCCGTCCAAGCTCACAGCGCGACCCGCGTGCTGATCCCGCAGGAGGCGTACGTCTTCACCGGCACGCTGATGGAGAACCTCCGCTACCACCGGCCCGACGCCGGCCGCGGTGAACTCCACGCCGCCGTCCAGGCTCTGGGACTGCGCCCGCTCGTCCAGCGGCTCGGCGGGTACGACCGGCCGTTCGAGGCCCGCGCGCTCTCAGCGGGAGAACGGCAGCTGATCACGCTTGCCCGGGCATTCGTCGCCGACGCGCCGCTCACCATCCTGGACGAGGCCACCTGCCATCTGGACCCGATCGCGGAGGCACGCGCGGAGCAGGCCTTCGCCGACCGCCCTGGCACACTCCTGGTCATCGCCCACCGGATCACCTCCGCCATGCGGGCCCGGCGGATCCTCGTCCTGGACGGCACGCGGACGCTGCTCGGCACACACGAGAGCCTGCGCGCCGATTCACCCCTCTACCGCGACCTGGCCGGCCACTGGACGACCACGCTAGGCGCCGGCCAATAGCTCTTGAAGGCCGCGCCTGCCGAGAACGGCGACGCCGCCCGCGAGTTCCCCCCTCGACATCTGAATGACAGCATCAGCACTTACTCGGCCGCCGACCGGCAGCGTCCGCTCCGACGGTCACACCGACCGGCCACGGCAGAAGGTACGCGGGCTGCATCTCCCCGTCCGGACCTGAGCTGGACCAGAGGTGTCGTGTCTCCGCGACTGCGACGGGCGTTATTCCACCTCGTCCCGGCCGGTCAGCTTCGTCAGGGTGGCTAGGACCTCGGACGTCAGGACGGGTCCGAGTTCTTCGAAGGTGACCTCGCCCGCGCCGTAACTCGCCGCGGCGAGCCGCACCTGCTCGATCTCCTGGACCGGCGCGTCCTCGGGGGTGAGGATGCGGATGCCGGGTTCCAGGAACAGCACGAGGTACTGCTTCTCGCCGAGTTCCAGCGATATGTGCCGCTGGTAGCCGCCGGTCTCCTTCGTCCCGAGCGTCCAGCCCGCGCGGGTGAGCCCGAGGATCGGGCCGTTCGGCACCGACGCGCCCTCGAAGCGGGTGAGCCGCGACGCCGTCCCCTCACCGTCCGCCGGCTGGTGCACCGTCCGTCCGAGCTGCGGGAACGGTTGCAGCAGCTCGTAGTCGGCGAAGACTTCCGACCAGGCGCCGAGGTCGGCGACGAACACCGGGTGGGGCAGCGTCACGGGCGCGTCCGGCAGGACGAACGCCTCATCGTGGACGTCGGCGTACGTGCCGTCCTCCGCGACGCGAAACCGTGCCGTTCCGGCGGACCAGACGAGGCGGCGGACGATGTGGCGCAGCAGCGGGTGTCCGGCGAGCACCTCCTCGAACTCGTCCGGCGTCCACGACCGTCCGGAGACCATCGCCTGTTCGAGGCGCTTGACCTGGTCGGCGGCGACGGCCCTGACTTCCTTCTTGAGGTCGGCGAACCGCTTGTAGGCGGCGGGCGCGAGGGCGTCGTCGTCCCTCACGCCCGGCTTCGGCAGCGTCTTGCGCCGTGTGCCGCTCTCGTCGAGGACGACTGGTCTGAGCTCCTCGTCGAACCCGATGCGGAAGCGGCGCGGGCCGTAGTCGAGGGTGAGGCCGCCCTCGCCGTCCAGCCCGAGGTCCGGGACGAGCCGGTCCGCGAGCCGCTCGGGCGTGATGCCGCGCTCGCGGGCGACCGCGTTCAGCCGTCCCTGCGCGTGGGACCGCATCCGCTTGACGTCGGACGCCTTGCGCGCGAGCCGGTCGAGGAGGCGGAGCGTGTCGGGGGAATCGATCGCGGTCAGCACGTCGAGGGCGTTCCAGCCCCTCCGCGACCACACCGACGACTTGTCCCAGCGGCCCATCGCTGCCGCCAGTTTGGCGGCGGTCCCGGCGTTGCCGAGTCGCCGCAACGCGTACTCGACGCCCTCGGAGGCCCACCGGTCCCGGACGAACTCGGTGGCGTACAGGGCCCAGGCCAGTTCGGCGAGCGAGTCCGGGTCCAGGTGCTCGAAGACGGGCTCGCAGCCGGGATAGGGCTCCCTGGGGGTCGAGATCCGCAGCATCGTGACCAGGTGCCTGGTCGCCGGGACAGGCAGCGCCTGCTTCCGCCCCCTCAGCAGTACCTGCGGGAGCTTTTCGTGGACGAACTCCTCGTCCGGCTCCGGCAGCGGGTCCGGGTACCGGTCGAGCGGGTCGGTGACGGACGCGGCGATCGCCTCGGCAACCTGCTCGCCGTACTGGGCCGCCGCCTCGACCACGCCTTCGCGGCCGTGCTCCCGAACGATGATCGCCAGCCCGGTCTCGGCGTGGGTGCGTTTCGGGCCTGGCTTGCGCAGCGCCTCCGGGATGACGAACGGCGCCGCCGCCGGTCCGTGCCAGGCGAACCAGGCCCGCGAGGCCTCCTCGACGGCCCAGTTGCCCATCCCCTTGACCATGAACTGGGCGGTGGCGTCGTCCAGGAACGGAACGAGCGCCACCGCGCACGACAGGTGCTCCTTCGCGGCGTGCAGGATCAGCGGGTGGGCGGCCAGCCCCCGCCGCGCGGCGAAACGCTGGAGGGAGACGCGGTAGACCCAGCCCGAGTAGTCCTCGAAGTAGCGTTCGTCGGCGAGGAGTTCGCGGGCCAGGTCGTCCGGACCGGCGAGCACGAGCCACCGGTAGCGCTCGGCGCGCCGCCCGCCGCGCCCGTCCTGCAGAGCGTCGCCGCTCCGGAAGTACGCCGCGATCGCCGCGAAGTCGACGTCATCGGGGACGGGACTCTCAGCGGCGCGCCACCCGTCCGAGGCGTCCCGGAACTCCTCCCGCATCCCGGGCGGCCAGGACTCGACGGTCGGTGTCTTCGGCCGCTTCAACCCTTGCACGACGGCCGTTGCCGCGGGGCGCGTCCTGTCGCGTGTCCAGGGCGGTTGCACCAACAGGGACGGGAGCGCGCTCGCGGGGGCCTCAGGTACGCGGGAGGAGTCTGTCATCTTTCCGTTTCATGGTCGGTGGTGGGCGGCGAGAACGTGAGCACATGATCGCGCACCGCCGGATCATGCAACCTACGACGGACGGACGACACCGGATCGTTCCCACCCATCTCGGGCTATACGACGTCGCCCCGCGACCTCACCCGCGTCACCGTCACCGGCGCGGCCCGCGGCATGTGGCCTCCGCCGGCAAGGTGGAGTCATTCGTCCTGGAGAAGGTCGTCCCGCCGAATCGTCCTCGGCCGGGTGGGCCGCGCCGGGAGAAGGCACTGCGGTCCAGTGCGCGCTTCGGCTGGACGTCGGTGCTGTGGGGCGGTGAGCTCGCTCAGGTTCATGTGCGTAGGCCGTAGGCGCGGATGGTGGTCTGCTCGACAGTGTTTCCCTCGGTGTCGACGGCGCTCGCGCGGAGTGAGACGTACCCGGCGTTCGCCGGATGGTGGAGCTGGATGGTCCAGCCATCGTCGCCTTCGCGGACGGTGGTTCGCTGCCACGTCTTGCCGTCGTCATAGGAGACGTGGACGCGGAACTGACGCACATCAGGCGCATCGGCGCCGGGTGGGGCCTGAATCTTGGCGCTGATGCGGTGTGAGGCGCCTGCCCTGGCGAGGCTGTGGTCATCGAGTCTCGCGTCGTAGCGCACCGCCATGAGCGGTGGCGCGGTGGCCGTGTCGGTGGGCGCTGAGGTGAACGTCCAGGCGGCGTCGGTGCGGGTGGCCAGCGGTGACCAGGGGGCGTTTCGCTCGGCGGAGGTCTCCAGCCGGTAGCGGCCTGGTCCCTTGGGAAGTGTGAAGCTGCCGGAGCCGGCGTACGGACTGCTGCCGAGCTGCCGTCCGTCCTGTGTCAGGGTCGTCCGGCCGGTGATGTGGCTGCCCTCCCCGCCCAGCGGCCCGACGTGGGCGGTGGCGCCATCGCTGAACAGGGACATGCCGACGTCCAACTGGTCGTTGCGGCGGACGACGGCGGGGACCAGGTCACCGCGGCCGTTCCAGAATGACAATCCTGGGGTGAGCGGCGCGGTGTGCCACTGCCGGGTGTAGTGACCAGGGCCCGGGAAGCGTTCCGCGCCCTGGGTCATCTCCGACTCCTCGAACGTGCAGTCGGCTCCGCCGACGGAGTGGTCGTCGCGCCACAGGACGCCCGGGGTGGCACGAACGGTATGCGTTCCCGGTGTCGTGCCGGCCACCACCCCGTACGACATCACGGCCGGCACATCCGGCAGGTCGGGCCCGCTGAAGATCCCGACGCAGCCGGTACGGCCCTGTGCCGGGTACTTCGTGCTCACCGTGGCCAGGTCGGCGGTGCGGACCCGGAACGTCGGATCGCTGGGGATCTGGCCCTTGGAGGTGTTGAGCACGGAGTAGCGGTACGGGCTGCGGTCCGCGCCGCCGCGCGTCCAGACGCTGGAGACGTAGAACGTCATCCCCGCGGCAGGGGAGACGAAGAGCCCGTCCTCCAGCGGCAGACCGTAGGCGTGCCGCTCCCCCTCCGTCGTCATCGGGACGAGCACATCGCCCAAGTACAGCTTCGGGTCAGGGACGTCCAGGCTCACCTCGACCTTCTTGGTGGCGCGGGCGTCCAGAGCGACGCTGGTGGCACCGGCGACGGACACGGAGGGTTCGATCATCAGGGCCTTGGCGTCCGGCCGGCCAGGTTCCGGCGTGCGGATCCAGGCGCCCACCCGGTAGGTTCCCGCCGGCACTTCGACCTGGCCCGTCCCACCGGTGAACCTGCCCGTCACCGGTCGGCCGGTCGCCCGGTCGAAGACTTGGAACATGTCGGCGTACGCGTCCCCGGGGGGCAGCCCGGCACGGTCGAGGACCGAGACGGCGAGCCGGTGGAGCGGGCCGGCCGCACGGCGCTGCCGGGGGCCGTCGACCGGCGGCGCGGCCTTAGGTCTGATCACCCGCTGCCCATCGCGCGGCGGCATTTCCTCGATGGTGCCGCCGATGGCCGGACGTGGCGTCCAACTCGCGGCGGGTGTGAAAAGCGCGGTGCGATCCGGGGAAAGGGCACCGGCAGCGAACGTGACCGTGATGCCGCACGCGAGGGCACCGCTGAGCAGGATCGGCCGTCTGGGTGTGGACGTTCTCATCGCAGGCTCCTGAGGTGGTGGATCACTCTTCACCCAGTCCGTGTCCGCGGCCACCGCACGGGTTCCGCGGCGCCGTACGGGTTCCGGGTTCCGGGTTCCGGGACGGAACCTCTCACGCACCAACGACATAGAGAGGTATGGGAAAAGTGCCAAGCGATCCGGAGCCGAACGACGCCGAGTTGTGGCAACGGGCCGTCGACGGCGACGGGGAGGGATTCAGGGTGTTGTTCGACCGGCACTCACGCGCCTCCGACCATGCCGATAGGTGGCGGGACGGAGGAGCTGTGGCGTCTTCCCAGGCGATTCCGGCACGTGCCGGAAACTGGGACTGCGGCCGTGGCGTCCGCTCATCGGCAGCGCCAAGGCTCAGGCACACGCCCTCGGCGAGCTCCGAGAAGACCCGAACCCTCACCTTGATCGGCCTACCAACCAGGTCCTGACCCCGACCAAACCGGTCTTCAACCACGGGAGAACCCCCGGCTTCTCAGCATTGCTCTTTCGCGTCGCCCCCGAGCACAGAGGAGTGGTCGTGCGAGGGCTCGGCGAGGTCCGAGCCATCAGCGCGATCAGGTTGAACGGCTGCTTGAGCGTGATCTCGACCGTCGCGTCGTCCTTCGCCGTGACGTCCTTGAGCACGGGTTTGAGCGACTGGGCGTAGCTGCCGTTCTTCACCCAGTACT
>JBOHBY010000190.1:0-2106 GCA_050698635.1 Spirillospora sp. | reverse complement strand
GCGAGGAGCGGGCCTGCGCGGCCGACGACGCAGGCCGGCTGCGCGATGCCCTCGGGGTGGCCGTGCCCATCGGCCTGCCGCGCTCGTGCACCGAGTCGGTCGAGTCGCCGCTGCGCGACCTCGTGGCCCGGTACGCGCGCACGCACGGCCCGTTCCGGCCTGGCGACCCGGCCGCGCGCTTCGGCCTCGGCATCGCCGTGGTCGTGGAGACGCTGCGGCGGCTCGCGGGCGCGGGACGGGTCGTCGAAGGCGAGTTCCTGCCCGTCGAGACCGTGACCGGCCCGCTCACCGCCGAATGGTGCGACAGCGGCGTGCTGCGGACGCTGCGGCGCCGTTCCCTGGCCCGGCTGCGCGCCGAGGTCGAGCCGTCGCCACCGGAGGCGCTCGGCCGTTTCCTGCCGGTCTGGCACGGGATCTCCGGCGGTTCGCGGCTGCGCGGCATTGAGGCGCTCGTCCAGGCGATCGAGCAGTTGCAGGGCGCGGCGGTGCCCGCGTCCGCGCTGGAGTCGTTGATCCTGCCGTCGCGGGTGCCCGGCTACGGCCCGGCGATGCTGGACGAGCTGACGTCCGCGGGCGAGGTCATCTGGGTGGGGCAGGGCGGGCTGCCGGGCGGCGACGGATGGGTGTCGCTGTACCTGGCCGACACCGCGCCGCTCCTGATGCCGGAACAGGCGGAGATCACGTTCACGCCCGCGCACCAGGCCGTCCTGGACGCGCTCGGCGACGGCGGTGCGCTGTTCTTCCGGACGCTGTCCGACAGGGTGAACCAGCACCTCACCGCCAACGACGCCGATCTCGTCACCGCCGTGTGGGATCTGGTGTGGGCCGGGCATCTCACCAACGACACGATGGCGCCCCTACGCGCGGCGCTCGGTTCTGGCCGTCCGACCCATCGGTCTAGGACGACCCGTCGTGGGCGTCCGGTGATGCCGTCCAGGACGGGTCCGCCCACGGTCGCCGGGCGTTGGTGGCCGCTTCCCGAACGCGAGTCCGGCGCGACCCTGCGTTCGCATGCTCTGGCTGAGTCGCTGCTGGAGCGGTACGGCATCGTCATACGCGGCGCGGTCGCGGCCGAACGCACTCCTGGTGGGTTCTCCGCTGTCTACCCGGTTCTGCGCGCGTTCGAGGAAACGGGTCGTTGCCGCCGGGGCTATTTCGTGGAGGGTCTGGGAGCGGCCCAGTTCGCGTTGCCGGGTGCCGTCGACCGGCTCCGCGCGCTCCGTCCGACGGCGGCTGCTCCCCCGGACGACATCTCGGCGCTCTGGGAAACGCCGCGCAGAACCGAGAACCGTGCGCTCGTCCTGGCCGCCGCCGATCCGGCCAACCCGTACGGCGCGGCGCTGCCCTGGCCGGGACGCGACGACGAGGCCGCCAGCGGCCACAAGCCGGGACGCAAGGCGGGCGCGCTGGTCGCGCTGGTCGAGGGCCGCCTCGTCCTCTATGTCGAGCGAGGTGGCAAGACGCTCCTGACCTGGGACGACGACCCGGACGTCCTGCAACCGGCCGTGGACGCGCTCGCGCTCGCCGTCCGGGAGGGCGCGCTCGGCAGGCTCACCGTCGAACGCGCCGACGGTGCGGCGATCACCGATTCGCCGCTGGCGGCCGCGCTGGAGTCGGCCGGGTTCCATCCGACGCCCCGCGGCCTGCGGCTACGCGCCTGACCCCGCCTGCCCGAGACGGTCAGCGGCGCCGCCTGAACATGTTGATCATGCCGCGGAGGGCGCGCTCGTCCAGGGAGCCGAAGGGGTTGTCGTGGACGAGGTACGTCCACGTCGCCGACGGCCGTTTGAGCTCGGCGGCGTCGAGGTCGATGCCGTCCTCCTCGGACGCGGTGAGTGCCTCGAAGGCGGCGATCGACCGTTTCCGCACGTCGCCGAGGAGGCGCTTGCCCGCCGGGACGGCCTCGCGGTTGAACTCGATCAGCGGGTCGAGCCCGCGGCCCAGCGACCGCAGGTGGATGCCCTCGCGCAGGTCGGCGAGGTAGGCCAGGTGCTCGGACCAGCAGCGGTCCAGCTGGTACAGGACGATCTGCCGCGCGGCCGCCGCCACCGCGCCCGCGCCCGCGATCTTGGCGAGTTCGGCGTGCTTGGCGGGGGCGACCTCGGC
>JBOHBY010000189.1:0-1726 GCA_050698635.1 Spirillospora sp. | reverse complement strand
CCGCGAAGCTGCGCGCCACCCTCGACGCCACGCACGAGGCCGGCATGTACGGGCTGTTCTCGGCGGTGCGGGACGGGCGGACATCGTGGAACGGGGCGTCCGGTGTCGCCGACGTGAAGACCGCGCGGCCGGTCACACCGCGCATGCGGCACCGGGTCGGGAGCATCACCAAGACGTTCGTCGCGACGGCGATCCTGCAACAGGTCGAGAAGGGCCGCGTCACGCTCGACGCACCGGTCGGCCGGTATCTGCCCGACCTGTTCCCCGGACGACCCGGCGAACAGGTCACCGTGCGGATGCTCCTCAACCACACCAGCGGGATCGGTGACTACGTCGCCGTGGCGTTCCCTTCGCTGGTGGAAATCTCTCCCAAGAGCCTGGACGAGCACCGCCTCCGGAAGCTGTCACCCGAGCAGCTCATCAGGTGGGGGATGCAGAGTCCGCGTACGGGTGAGCCGGGCGAGCGCTGGTCCTACTCCAACACTAACTACCTCATTGCCGGACGGCTCCTGGAGAAGGTCACCGGGACGCAGGCGGAGAAGTACATCGCCCAGAACGTCATCGGCAGGGCGGGGTTGAAGCACACCTACTTCCCGGCCGGTCCACGTATCGCCGGGCCGCACTCGCGGATGTACGAGTCGCTCTACCAGCACGTGAAACCACCCCGCGACTACAGCACGTTCAACATGAGCTGGGCGGGTACGGCTGGCGCACTGGTCTCCACGATGGACGACCTCAACCTCTTCTACCGCAGGCTTTTCAGCGGCGGGCTCGTCGGCAAGGGCGCGCTGGCGGAGATGCAGCGCACCGTCCCCGTGAAAGACCAGGACGGCAACGTCCTGATGAACTACGGTCTCGGCCTCTACGCGACCGACCTGCCGTGCGGGACGTTCTGGGGCCACGACGGTGCCGTCTTCGGGGCCGGAACCCAGTCGCTGTCGTCGGCGGACGGGGTGCGGCAGCTCTCCTTCGCGCTGAACCTGTCGAAGTACCAGAAGCTCGACGCCAACGGTGTTCCCGTCCCCGACCCGATCGACAGCGCGCTCGGCGCGCACGCGGTGGAGGCGCTCTGCGGGAGCGGGCCTGGGTCACGGGTGACCGGGCCGGTGCGTCCTGTCCGGCCGCTGCCGTTGCAGTCGCTCCGCGTCGACGGCTGAGCCCGGCATCGGCTGAGCGAGGCGGCGGCTCAGCGCGGCGGCGTCGAAGTTGATCTCGACAGCGGCATTGACCGGGCGCCGGAATGTCAGTGGGGGCCTCTAGTGTCCGGGGCATGCCGAGCGCAACGCAGTTAGCAGCCCTGGACGGCGCCCGCGCGTGGGAGACGGTCGCGGGCCTCATCGACGAGCGCAAGCCCGAGGCGGTCGCGGACGCCGTCCGCGACCTTGACACCGCCGGGCGCCGCGCGGTCGCCAGGGCACTGCCCGGACACGTCAAGCACGTGCGGTCGCGGCGCGGCCCGTGGGAGGGCATCGACGACTACGCGCCCGCCTTCCGCGCGGCGGGCGCGGGCACGCTGACGGGCGCGTCGACGGTCGCGGCGTGGCTGAACCGGCGCGAGTTCAACTCCCGCTGGTTGGGCGACCACGACGACGCGGGCCTGCTGCTCGACCTTTGGGAAGACCGCGACGACGCCTGGCTCGCCGACCTCGCGCGGCGGCTCACGCTCCGCCTGCGCGGCCCGCGCCACATCGGGCTCGACCTCGTGCTGGAACTGCTGGCCGAGACG
>JBOHBY010000188.1:0-5988 GCA_050698635.1 Spirillospora sp. | reverse complement strand
GACCGCGTCCCTCCGGCCCGCAGGCGCGGAACGTCCACGGCGACGGACTCCGCCCCGGCCGCGTCGTGCGCGCTGAGGCCCCGCGCGCCGCGACCCTTGTTCGTCACGTGCAGGACGCCCACGGCCGGTTCGCCGCGTTCGACCTTCGTCGGCGCGATCTCCCGGCGGACGTCCAGTTTCGGCTGCGGCAGCGTCCACAGCACGGCGGCGGCCACGGCGGCGAGCCCGGCGACCGCGAGCATCGCGGGCTCCGGATACCCGAGCCACCAGCCCGCCGCGTACAGCGGCGCCGAGACGGCCGCCGTCCCCCATCCGAGCGGCGTCAGCACCTCACACCCCAGCGGCCTGCGGCGTCGGAACGTTCTGCAGCGCCTCCCCGACGATGTCCGCGCCGGTGCGCCCGCGCAGCTCCGCCTCCGGCGTCACGATCAGCCGGTGCGCGATCACCGGGACGGCGAGGGCCTTCACGTCCTCCGGGACGATGTAGGACCGTCCCGCCGCCGCCGCCCGCACCCGCGCCGCACGCAGCAGCGCGATGCTCGCCCGGGGGCTCGCGCCGAGCCGCAGGTCGGGATGCTCGCGGGTCGTCCCGACGACCCGCACCAGGTAGTCGAACAGCGGCGCCGCGACATGCAGCCGCTGCGCGAAGTCGATCATCCGGGCGAGGTCCTCGCGGGCCATCACCGGCGGCATCTGGTCGAGCATCGCGCCGGTCGGCGCGCCCGCGAGCAGCGCCACCTCCGCCTGGTGGTCGGGATAGCCCATCGAGATCCGCATCAGGAACCGGTCGAGCTGCGCCTCCGGCAGCGGGTACGTGCCGTCCATGTCGACCGGGTTCTGCGTCGCGATCACCATGAACGGGCGCGGCACCGGATGCGGCGTGCCCTCCACCGTCACCCGGCGCTCCTCCATGACCTCCAGCAGCGCCGACTGCGTCTTCGGCGAGCCGCGGTTGATCTCGTCGGCGACGGCGAGGTTGGCGAAGATCGGCCCGGCGTGGAACTCGAACGCGCTCGTCCCCTGGTTGAGGATCGACACGCCGGTGATGTCGCTGGGCAGCAGGTCGGGCGTGAACTGGATCCGCGTCCACTTGGCCTCCACCGACGCCGAGATCGCCCGCGCGAGCGTCGTCTTGCCGACGCCCGGGACGTCCTCGACCAGCAGGTGCCCCTCGGAGAGCAGGCAGATCAGCGCCAGCTCCACCTTCTCCCGCTTGCCGCGCACGACCCGCTCGACGCTGCCCGCCAGCGCCGCGAACATCTGCGCGAACCGCGCCACCAGCGCGTCCGCGTCCATCCCCGTGTTGCCCGCGTTCCCCGTGATCTCGGTCATCAGACGCACCCCCACAACGTCGACGAGAAGGTCCCCGAGTTCGACCCGGGGGTGGCCACGTACAGGTCGCTGACCCAGTGCGTCCCGCCGCCATATTCGATCTTGTCCCAGACGGCGCTCTTGCGGCTGGCGTCGTCGGTGTCGGTGACCGCGGTGCCCTGCTGCTGGCAGATCACCTTCACCGCGCCGGTGAAGCCCTTCGGGAACTCGCCGTTCTTCGCGTAACCCGTGCCCGGTCCAGAGCGGAGCGTGGTGGTGGTGCTGTTGTTGTGGTGCCCGTTGTAGGTCCGCGCGTGCGCGGCCGGGTCGAGGTTCACCGTCCTGCTCACCGGAGTGGACGAGCCCGCCCCGTTTCGCGCCGTCACGGTCACCGTGTAGCCGCGTCCGTTGGTCAGGCCCCTGACCTCGTGCGAGGTGTTCTTGCCGCTGGCCCGTCCGCCGCCGTCCCAGGTGATTTCGTAGGTGACGTCGTAGCCGGACGACTTGGCCCACGTCAGGTCCGCGCCGTGGTTGACGCCCGTCGCGGTCAACGACCGGGCCGGGCCGGGCGCCGTGCAGGCCGTGGCGCCGACCTCGCCGGACTCGCTGTAGGCGGGCCTGCCGTCCTTGCCCTTGTACTCGGCGGCGACCTTGTAGATGTGGGTCGTCGTGTCGCAGGTCAGCCCGCCGACCTTGAACGTCCCGCCGGGACTGTTCGCCGGGAACTGCGCCGGGCTCGCCCCGGCGACGGGCTGCCCCGACCGGTCGAGCAGGACGAACCTCGTCACCGGGTAGACGCCCTGCGGCTGCACGGCGGGCGTGAACCGCACGTTGACGGCGCCGTTGTCACCGGACGCCGCCGGAGTCGGCGGGTCGGGGGCGCTCGGGTCCTTCTTCACCGGCGGACGCCCCTGCGGCGGGACGGTGTTCGACCCGCCGCGCCCACCGCCGGACCCGTTGCGGTTGCCAGGCCCGCCACCCGGGTTCGCCTGGACGGGCAGCGGCCGCCGCGCGCCGCCCGGGATCTTGTCCTCGTACTTCTTGATGCGCTTGACGCCGCCGTCCGGGTCGAACGCGAACGCGACGGCGCCGTTCGGGTCGTTCACCCACAGCAGGTGGTCGCGGACGAGGACCTCGATCGTGCCGCCGGGCCGCGTGGCCGTGATCGGCTTCTCCCAGGCGCCCCGGTCGGTGTTGAAGACCAGCAGCCGCCCGGACGTGCGGTCGGGCACGTAGACGCGGGCGCCGAGGACGTGCGGCGGCTCGAAGGCGTGGTTCGGCATGCGCAGCGCGACGGACTCGACGCGTCCGACACCGGTGTCCAGCAGGTAGAGCGCGCCGCCCGCGCCGAGCATCGGGACGACCTGCCCGTCGGCGACGGCCGGGACCTTGACCCCGTGCGGCGTCCGCGCGACGGGCTCGGGCAGGTTGACCCGCTGCGTCCCCTCGGGCCGGACGATCAGCGCCGTCGCGGACGTGCTGTCGACGATCACGGGCCGTCCCGCCGCGATGGTCAGCGCGAGCCGGTCACCGGGCTTCCCCACGGCGACGGGCTCGGCCTTGGCGCCGTCCCGGAACGGGACGGCCTCGCCCGCCTGCGGGACGGGCACCCACAGCGCCCCGTCGGCGTCGATGCCCGCCTGCCCGAGCGGCGCGGTGAGCGTCGTGGGCTGCCCGACCGGCGTCAGCTTCAGCGGGTCGATCCGCTGGACGACCCCCTTGATCGCGTCGATCGTGTACGCGGCACCGGCGCCCGCGAGCACCTGCAACCCGGGCCCGCCCACCGGGCGGCTGCCCGTGATCTTGAGCTGGGACGGGTCGATCCGGCTGACGACGCCGGTGTCCTGGTCGACCAGGAGCACCGTCGTACCGTCCTGCACGACCTTGATGTTGTGGCCGCGCATCTGCGGGACCACGGCCGCCTTGCCGTCGACCTTCCCCGCCAGCCCGTTGGCGTGCACGACCATGCCCTTGGCGCCCGCGTTCAGCCAGGCGCCGACGTCGGCCAGCTTGTACCGGGCACTCGCCGTGCCCACCCCGTACACGAGCGCGCTCACGCAGAGCACCCCGACGAACCCCGCCGCGATCTGCCCCGTCAACCTGTCGCGCCCGAAATACCGCAATGCTCCGCGCCGCCCCGTGGCCGGCGCGGAGGATCGATCCCCGTTCAATCCCCGTCACCCTCTCGTCGCGCCGCTGATCGGGTGCCACCAACCTCGGCGCGAAGGGCACCATAACGGCAATGAGGGTCACGCCGGAATGGGATTCACGAAGATCTCACCTGGTGATACGGCGTAACACGGCGGGTTACGGGTGAACTCGCATGACTTGGGTCACATAGGCGGACCTCTCCGCATCCGCACGGCGGTGAATCGAACGCGAACGTTATCCGTGACGTCCTAAGGTTGGGCATCGCGACGACGACTTCCGAGGTGGACGTGGACGACATCAGCATCGGCGACCTGTGGGACCGTGTGACGGGCACCCAGCCCGACCCCCCGATGTGGCTGGTCGCGCTCGTCGGCGTGGTGGCGCTCGCCTCGGTCGTCCACGGGCCCACCTGGCGGATCGCGCGGAACACGGTGACGATCGCGCACGAGGGCGGGCACGCGCTGATCGCCCTGGTCACCGGCCGGAAGCTGGACGGCATCAAGCTGCACTCCGACACCTCGGGCGTGACGGTCTCGCGCGGCAAGCCGCACGGCCCCGGCATGATCTTCACGGCGATGGCGGGGTATCTCACGCCACCGCTGCTCGGCCTGTTCTTCGCGCTGCTCCTCGCGGACGGCCGCATCACGCTGATGCTGTGGTTCTCGCTGGCCCTGCTCGCCGGGATGCTCGTCATGATCCGCAACGCGTACGGCGCGCTGTCGGTGATCGCCACCGGTGCCGTCATCTTCGCGGTGTCGTGGCTGGGCAGCGCCGAGGTCCAGGCCGGGTTCGCCTATCTTGCGGCCTGGTTCCTCCTGCTCGCGGCGACGCGTCCGGTGATCGAGCTACAGCGGATGCGCGCCAACCGCATGGCGCCGAGCTCGGACGCCGACCAGCTCGCGAACCTGACCGGCGTCCCCGGCCTGGCCTGGGTGAGCCTGTTCGGCGCGACCGCGCTCCTGGCGCTGCTGGCCGGAGGCGCCCTCCTCGTCCCGGACGGCCTCTCCCTCCCCGACTTCTCCACCTCCTCCGCCCCTTGACCGGGAACCGGCGCGGATTGTCTTAGCCCGCCGATAGTTTCGATGGTGTGAGCGATCGATGGGACCGGGAGCAGGTGCTCGGCCTGGCGCCGGACGCGGCGTCCGCGAAGGCGGCGGGCGGTGTCGCCAAGCCGGGCAAGTGGGCCGGGACGGGCTGTGACGGCGAGGTGGTATGGGGCGAGTGCCAGGGCAGCGGCAAGTCCGCCTACCGGGCGTGCGCCGATCTGACCGAGCCCGCGTTCCGGTGCTCGTGCCCGAGCCGTAAGTTCCCGTGCAAGCACGCCCTGGGGCTGCTGCTGCTCTGGGCCGAGGGGACCGTTGACGACGGGCCGCGTCCGGGCTGGGCGGCCGAGTGGATGGAGGAGCGGCGGGAACGTGCCGGCAGGGCGGCGGAGCGGCGGGCCGCGGCGGCGGCCAAGACCAAGGATCCGAAGACCGTGGAGCGGCGGGAGCGGCGCGTCGGCGACGGGATCGCCGAGCTCGACCAGTGGCTCCGCGACCAGGTCGCGCACGGTCTCGCGCAGGCGGAGAAGGCCCCCTACCGGGTGTGGGACGACGCGTCGCGGCGCCTCGTCGACGCGCAGGCCGGCGCGCTGGCGGGGCAGGTCAGGGGCCTGGCCGCGATTCCCCGGCAGCCCGGCTGGCCCGACCTGCTGCTGGAGGAGTACGCGCTGCTGCGTCTGCTTGTGCGGGCCTACCAGCGGCGGGACGAGCTGCCTGAGGGGCTGCGCGACACCGTCCGGGCGCGGGTCGGGTTCACCGTCCCGCAGGAAGAGGTGGTTTCCGGTGGGGAGCGCGTCCGCGACCAGTGGTGGGTGACCGGTTCGCGCGACAACGCGCAGGACCAGCTGACGACGCGCCGGGTATGGCTGCTGGGACGGCGGACGCGGCGTCCCGCGCTCGTGTTGTCGTTCGCCGTGCCGGGCACGTCCCTGGACGCCTCGCTCGTCGTGGGCACGGAGATCGACGCGGAGCTGGCCTTCTATCCGGGTTCTCCGGCGTTGCGGGCGCTGGTCGTCGAGCGGCACGGGGCGGTCGCGCCGGGGAGGCCCGAGGGGACGTCCGTCCAGGCGTTCCTGGACGGGCACGCCGCCGCGGTCGCGAAAGATCCCTGGCTTGGGCGGTGGCCCGCGACGCTGGAGAACGTCCGGCTGGCCCGTTCCGCGCGGGGTGATCTGGCCGTGCTCGACGACGCCGGTGACGCGCTGCCGCTCCGGCTGGGCGACCCGTGGCGGCTGCTCGCCCTGTCGGGCGGCGGGCCGGTCACGATGGCCGGCGAGTGGAGCCCGCGCGGCCTGCGGCCGCTGGCCGCGTGGCACGACGACGAAGGGACGGTGATCCTGTGACCGCGTGGAACGAGCATGTCACCGCCGCGCTGCTCGGCACGGAGCGCCGTGACCCGCCCGTCCTCCCGGAGGCTCCGGACGCTCCAGGCGAGGCGGGCGACAAGGCGGGGCGGCTGCTCGACCAGGCGGCGGTCCTGGCC
>JBOHBY010000187.1:0-6205 GCA_050698635.1 Spirillospora sp. | reverse complement strand
CCCGTAGACCTCCGCCGGCACCGGTGGCAACCTCGTCCGGATCACTTCCGTCAGGACGGCCTGCGCCTCGGCGTACCGTCCCCGCGCGATGAGCGCACGTGCCCGCAGAACGCCGTCGACCGGCGGCGCGGGCGCCCGGCGCGCCCGCAGCCACCGCCCCACCAGACGCACCACGGCAACGGGTGCCACGACAGGCACCGCGAGCGCCCGCCCCCAGGCACGCGGCCTGCGCGCGGGAACCGGATACCTTGGCGGGCCCCATGGCACGGGCACCGGCCGCGGCTTCGTCGGTAGTGGCATCGGTCGCGGGCTCATCGGTTGCGCGCCCGTCGGTGCGAGTGCGGGTGCGTCGGGCCGAGGGCGGTTCCAGTCGAGGAGAGCCGTCGACAGGTTGACGGCCGACGGGCGGCGGGACCGATCCTTGGCCAGGCAGGAGACAAGCAGGTCGCGCAACCGTCCTTCGGGCACCCCGGACAGGTCGGGCTCGCTGAACAGGGTGCTCTGGATGATCTCCATCGTGTCCGTGCCGTCGAAGAGGCGGCGGCCGGTGGCGGCGAAGACGATCGTCACCGCCCATGCGAAGACGTCCACGGCCGGGGTCGGCGCCGACCCGTCGAGCAGTTCGGGGGCCATGTAGCCGGGGGTCCCGAAGAGGAGCTCGGGGTTTTCGTCCACCGGGGCCACACCGGCGTCGACGAGCTGGGCGCCGGCCCGGCCCATGATCACATTGCTCGGCTTGAGGTTGCGGTGGATCACCTCGGCCCCGTGCAGGACGGCGAGCCCGGTGACCGTTTCGAGGGCCAGCCTGTCGAGCAGGCCACCCGACAGCGGGCCACGGAGCTCGACGTAGCCCTCCAGGGAGAGACCGTCGACGAACTCGGTGACGACGTATGGCCGTCCCTCGAATTCACCGGTGTCGAGTATCGGGACGAGGGCGGGGTGCCGCACGCTTTCGGCGACCAGCCTCAGGCGGGCGTTACGGAACAGATGCACCGCGACGTCACGGCCGCCGCCGTCGCGGGCCTTGTAGACGACTCCCGTCCCGCCTTCACCGAGCCGTCCGACGATCGTGTACGGGCCGAGTTCGGTGGTGTCCTCGGCCGTCAGCGGAGAGGTGACGGCACGCGGCACGGGGAGGGGAGGCGCCGGGTCCGCGGCGCTGACCCCCTCGGCCAGCATCGACAGCGCCTGAGCCGCGCTCGGCCGCCGCTCCGGATCAGGTCTGAGCAGGGCCTCCAGCACGCGCGCCAATGGACCGGTGTCGCGCGGCGGCACGGGCCCGGTGAGCAGGGCGCCGGCGATGGGCCGCCCGTAGGGCGTACGTCCCTCGACCGCCGCGTACAACGTCGCGCCCAGCGACCACAGGTCCGAGGCGGGGCCCGCCCATTCACCCCGCTCCGCTTCGGGCGGGCGGAACGCCGGTGAGCCGGTGTACTGCACGGATTGAGCCGTCGGCTGCGTGCCGTGTTCGATGTACGCGGTCCCGAAGTCGATCAGTTTCGCCCGGCCCGCGTCGCTGACCATGACGTTGCCGGGTTTGATGTCGCGATGCGTGAGCCCGGCGCCGTGGGCGTGCCGCAGGGCGTCGAGTAACTGGCGTGCGAGCTCGGTCACCCACGGCGCGGGCAGCGGCCCGCGCTCGGCCAGGAGCTGCTGCATCGAACGGCCGCGGACCAGGTCCGAGACGATCCAGATCTGGCCGGACTCCTCGATGACGTCGTGGACGGTGACGATCCCGGGGTGTGCCGGAAGCCGGGACATCCACTCCAGGTGGGCCGCGCGCTGGTTCTGCGCGTCGGCGTCGTCCTCGGGCGAGAACAGCCTCTTGACCGCGACCTCGCGGTCGAGCATGACGTCGCGTGCGTGCCAGACCGTGCCCATCCCGCCGCGTCCGAGGGCCCTGCCGAGCCGGTACCGGCCGCCGAGCAGGCTCTCCTGGTTCATAGGTGCATCGTCCCGCTTGCCGGTAGCGACGGCTACGTCATCGTCCACACGAAACCGCCGCCAGCTTATGTACTATCGTACATGTACATCTGTCCATTAAGGGTGGAGAGCATGCCGGAAGAGCAGGGAGAGAGCGGGCCGTCGGCGCGGACGCGGAGCCGCCGCGATCCCGAAGGGCGCCGCAAGGCGATCGTCGAGGCGGCGGCGGCGCTGATCACCGAGGTCGGGTCGGACGGGCTGACGCACCGCCTGGTCGCCGCGCGGGCGGAGGTGCCGCTCGGCTCCACGACGCAGTACTTCGCGACCTTGGGCGACCTTCGTGAGGCCGCCCTGCAACACCTCGCGGACGAGATCGACGAGGGGCTCGCGGTCGTCCGCGAGACGATGAAGGACGTGCGCACGGCGCCCGCCGCGCTCGCGTCCGCGTTCCACGACTACCTGCGGGACGCGCGGCTCGTCCAGGCGGACAGCGCGCTGACCTGGGCCTCGGTCCGCGACCCCGAGCTGCGCGCGCTGTCGCTGCGCTGGTTCGACGAGGTGGTCGACATCCTGTCCGTGCACGTCGGGGTCAGGAGGGCGACGGCGATCGCGGTGTTCGCCGACGGCGCCACCTGGCACGCCGCACTGCACGAGGAACCCCTCGACCTGGACCTGCTGACCGACGCCGTCACCGCCCTGTTCACGGAGTCCGCATGAGCGTCGCGATGGACAAGGCGCCGCCGCCGGTCTCGGCGCGGCGTCGGTGGGCGTCGGTCTTCGTCCTGTCGGCGAGCCTACTGGTCATCACGATGGACCTGACGGTCCTGAACATCGCGATTCCCGACATGTCGGCGGACCTGCGGCCGACGTCGAACCAGCTGCTGTGGATCGTGGACGTGTATTCGCTCGTCCTGGCGGGCCTGCTGGTGTCGGCGAGCGCGGTCGGCGACCGGTGGGGACGCAGGCGGATGCTGCTGGCCGGGTACGCCGTCTTCGGCGTCGCGTCGGCGCTGGTGCTGCTCGCCGGGTCCGCCGAGGCGGTGATCGCGCTGCGGGCGCTCCTGGGCGTCGGCGGCGCGATGATCATGCCGACCACGCTGTCCATGATCCGCACGATCTTCACCGACCCGGCCGAGCGGGCGACGGCGCTCGGGATCTGGGCCGCGGTGTCGGGGATCGGCACGGCGGTCGGCCCGGTCGTCGGCGGGCTCCTGCTGGAGTACTTCTCCTGGCACGCCGCGTTCCTCGTGAACGTGCCGCTGATGGTGGCCGCGCTGGTCGCGGGCGCGCTCGTCCTGCCCGAGTCGCGCAGCCTGCGGCCGGGCCGCTGGGACGGCGCCGGCGCGGTCCTGTCGCTGGTCGGGATGGTCCTGCTGGTGTGGTCGCTCAAGCGCTTCGCGAAGGAGGAGAGCCTCGCCGTCCCCTACGGCTGGGCCGCGCTGATCGCGGCGGTCGCGACGCTGACCGTGTTCGTCGTGCGCAGCCTGCGCCGCCGCGACCCGCTCCTGGACATGCGCCTGTTCACCAATCGGCGCTTCACCGCCGGGGTCGTCGCCGCGCTGGGCTCGATGTTCGCGATGGCCGCCGCGCTGCTGCTGCTCGCCCAGTGGATGCAGCTCGTCGAAGGGCTCGGCGCGATCGACACGGGCATCCGGCTGCTCCCGGTCGCCGCGACCGCGACCGTCGCGTCGCTGCTCGCGCCGTGGCTCGCGCGGAAGACGGGCGCTCGGGGCGTCCTTGCCGGGGGCCTCGCCGTGGCGGGTGCGGGGATGCTCGTGCTCTATTTCCCGCCCGGCGATCTGGAGTACGTACACGTCCTGGTCGCGCTGAGCCTGGTGGGGGCCGGGATCGGGTCGCTCGCCATCGGCTCCGCGATGATCATGTCGGGCACCCCGGGCGACAAGGCGGGAAACGCGGCGGCGATCGAGGAGACCAGCTACGACCTCGGCAACGTCCTCGGCGTGGCGATCCTCGGCAGCGTCGCGGCGCTCCTCTACCGCACCGGCCTGGACGGCGACCTCCGCGCGTTCGACGCCCCGATCGCGGGGGCGGCGCGCGAGTCGCTGGGGTCGGCGGTGGCGATCGCCGACCAGCAGGGGCTGCCCGACCTCGCGTCCAGGGCGAGCGTCGCCTTCACCGACTCGATGCAGACGACGTCGCTGTTCGGCGGCCTCACGATGCTGGCCGTCGCGGTCGCCGTGTTCGTGATCGTCCCCAAGGGCACCGACATCACCGAACAGCAGCACTGACGGTCGCGCGCATGATTCGGGTACCGGTCCCGGCTTGATCGCGGGAGGCTTGAGGAGGCGGAACTCGCAGCGGGCACGGAGGACGGCGCACATGGTCATGTCCGAACGGTGGCAGGCGGCCTCCGGCCTGCCGCCCGGCGTCGAGCTCTACACCCTGGGACCCGGCGGAGACGTCCGGTGGACGACCGCCGACGGCACCCGCGATCTCGCGGACGGCCTGCTCCGTTTCATCGACGACGGCCAGTTCGCGCACTACCTCGTCGGCGACGCGGCGACCTCGCCGGAACGGCCCAGCAACGCCACGTACAAGCTCGGCGTCGTCGCGCCGCACAGCGCGTTCACCCCGCACGCGCACCGGGGCGAGCACGTCGTCGTGAGCCTCGGCTACGCGGCCTGCGGGCTGTACGACGAGGGCGCGGGACGTGTCGTCGGCGTCCGGCTCACCCCCGGCACGATGATCCGGATCCCGGCGATGCTGCCGCACTCGTTCGCCAACCGCGCGGCCCACCCGCTGCTGATCCTGGCGGCGAACACCGGCTACGGCATCGACCACGAGGACTACGCGATCACCGCCGACGAGGCCGAACGCCGCGCCGGGGAGGACGGCGTTGACCATCGTTCGCTCGGCGTGGCGCTCCGCGAGATCGAGCGGACCCACGGACGGGACGCGATGACGTGGCGGGAACGTCTCGGCGCAGGGCTGCGGCGCGCGGCGTCCCGGCTGGAGGGAACGCCGTGATCCGCGTGCCCGACCGGGTGCTGGACGTCGCCGTCCGGCGGGCCGGTGCCCCCGCCGGGGTCAGGTTCACCGAACGCCAGCTGTTCTACGAGGTGTGCCGGGTCCTGCGACCGCTGCACGCCGCGCCGCGCCTGCCGCCGTTCACCCTCCGGCCCCCGATCCGGTACGGGACGTTCCGCGCGGCACTGGCCCGCCGCGCCCACGTCCCCGGGCTGCTGCCGCCCGACATCCTCAAGCGCACGGGGATCGCACCGGTGGCGACCGAGCCCGACCTGTACGACTACGGCCTGCCGAGGATGCTGGTCTGCCAGCACCGCGCCATCGCCGCGATGCTGCGGGCCAACGACCTGCACATGGAGGCGGCGTCCCCGGTCCTCGCCGTGGACGATCTCCCGCCCGACCCGCGCCTCCCCGCCGCGCTGGAGCGTGCGGCGGGGGGCGCGACCGTGTACGTGCTGCACGACGCCGGTGCCACCGGCATGGCCGTCCCGCGGCTGGTGCGGCACCGGCTCGACCCACCGGACGGTGTGCGCGTCGTCCCGCTGGGCCTGAGCTCCCGGCAGGCGGCCTCACTGCACTTGACCACCGGCCGCGACCCGTTGCACGGCGGAAGGTTCGCCGAGGTCGCGGCCGTCCGCCCGGCGCGCCTGCTGCGCACGCTGCACCGCCTGATGCGCGAAGAGGGCGGGGCAGGCAACGACCCCCGATTCCGGGACGAACTCCGAAGGGCCCGCGAAACAGGCTTCATGACCCAGCCAGGGGACTGACTGACATGCCACGGAATCGCCGTATCCCGTACATCGCCTACACCGACGAACCCCTCACCGACGGCACGGTGCACCGTCGCTACGACGACGGACGCCAGGAATGGCGAAAACGCGGAACGGGCCGAATCGTGGAATGGCGCGACCGCGAAGGCGCCACCGGAACGGACGAACTGCTCGGCAGAAGCATCATCAAACGCCAGTACACCGACGGCCGCCCGCCTGTCTACGGCCGGGAACTGGGCTACGGACGCACCGTCTGGGGCGAAGGCGACCACATCACGCTGAACCGCTCTTCCTTCGGCGGACGGTTCGGCGCCGTCCTGGCACGCCTGCGACCCCCCCATTGGACGGACTACGCGCCAACGGAACTCACCCCCGAGCAAGAGGCCAGGCTACGCGGGGCCGAGGACGCCAAATACCGGCGGAGAACGTCGCCCCCGAGGCCGACCGGCGTGTACGGCGACGACTGGCGTAACAAGCAAACGGATTTCAAAGGCGACGGCCACGAATGACGGCCGCCGCGACGC
>JBOHBY010000186.1:0-3379 GCA_050698635.1 Spirillospora sp. | reverse complement strand
GGGTGGACGGCCGCGACGTCCAGATCGTCGAGGCCGACGACCAGTGCAGCGCCCAGCAGGGCGCGCAGGCCGCGCAGAAGCTCCTCAACAGCGGGGTCGTCGCGGTCGCCGGCGGGTACTGCTCGGGCGCCGCCGTGCCCGCGATCCCGATCTACGGGCGGCGCAGCGTCCCGTTCGTGCTGGACGCGTCGACGAACCCGTCCCTCACCGACACCGGCAAGGGCAAGGTGTTCCGCACCTGCGGACGCGACGACAATCAGGGGCTCGTCGCGGCCAAGTTCATGACCGGGCAGCTCGGCGCCAAGCGGATCGCGGTCCTGCACGACAACACCACCTACGCCAAGGGCCTGGCGGACGCGGCGGCGAACTCGGCGAAGCAGGCCGGCGGGCAGGTCGTGTACCAGGACGCGTTGCAGCCCGGCCAGTCCGACTACAGCCCCGTCCTGACCAAGGTCGCCTCGACGAAACCGGACGTGCTGTACTTCACCGGCTACTTCGCCGAGGCGGGCCTGCTGATGAAGCAGCGCAAGCAGCTCGGGCTGAAGTTCACGCTGATGGGCGGGGACGCCACGACCGACTCGACCGTGCTGAAGACGGCGGGCTCGGCGGCCGACGGCTACATCGCCACCACCGCGCCGCTCGCCAAGGACCTGCCCGCCGCCGCGAAGTTCGTCACCGCCTACAAGGCCGCGAACAACGCCGACCCCGGCCCGTTCTCGGTGTACGAGTACGACGCGGTGAAGGTCGTCGCGAAGGCGATCGACGACGCCGGGTCCACCAAGGGCAAGGACATCACCGACGCCCTCCACAAGATCAAGGACTTCCCCGGCATCACCGGCCCGATCACGTTCAACGACAAGGGCGACCGGACCGACCCGCTGTACATCACCGTCCAGGTGCAGAGCGGCGCGTTCACCGCCTACAAGAAGCTCGACAAGAGCGGCGGCACCTGGGTGGACGCCAAGACGTCATGAACGAACCGAACGAGCCGACCGAACCGAACGAACCATGAGCGAATTCGTCCAGTACCTCGTCAACGGGCTGACGATCGGGGCGTTCCTCGCGCTGATCGCGCTGGGCTACTCGATGATCTACGGCGTGGTGCGGCTGATCAACTTCGCGCACGGGGACGTGTTCATGATCGGCGCGTTCGCCGGGTTCGGGACGCTGACCACGCTCGGCGTGACCGGCGGGATGGCGCTGCCCGCGATCGTCGCCGCCGTGCTCGTCGGCGCGCTGGCGACGGGCGTCGTCGGCACCGGGATCGCCAAGGCCGCCTACGTCCCGCTGCTGGCCTCGCCGCGGCTGGCGCTGCTGATCGCGGCGATCGGGGTGTCCCTGGCGCTGGAGGAGGGCGTGAAGGTCCTCACCGACGCGCGGTTCAAGTCGTACCCGAACACGCTGGACGGCGGGCAGATCTTCGGCGGGTCCGTCCGCGTCACCTGGGGGCAGCTCGCGCTGGTCGTGCTGTCGGTGGCGCTGATGGCCGGGCTGTGGCTGTTCGTGACTCGGACGGTCACCGGCACGGCGATGCGCGCCCTGGCGATGGACCGGGACGCCGCCCGCCTGCAAGGCATCAACGTCGAGCGGCTCATCCTCATGACGTTCTTCATCGGCTCGCTGCTGGCGGGCGCGGCGGGCGTCATGTACGGGCTGTACTACGTGCAGATCAGCTTCGGCATGGGGTTCCTGATCGGGCTGCGCGCGTTCACGGCGGCCGTGCTCGGCGGGATCGGGAACCTGCCGGGGACGATGGTCGCGGGCGTGGGGATCGGGCTCGTCCAGTCGTTCTCGGCCGGCTATGTCTCGTCCCGCTGGACCGACGTGATCATCTTCGGGCTGCTGATCGGGGTGCTGGCGCTGAGACCCACCGGCCTGTTCGGCGAACGCGTCGTGGAGCGCGCGTGAAGGGCGGGAGCGTGAAGGGCGGCGGCGTGAAGGCCGGCAGGGTGGCGGCGCGGATGCCGGATCTCGGACGCTGGGAGACGCCCGCCCGCTACGCGGGCTGGCCGCTGCTGATCGTCGTCGCGCTCGTCGCCGGGCAGGTGATGGACGACTACGGCCTGACCGTCGGCGCGACGATCCTGATCTACGCGATCCTCGGGCTCGGCATCAACATCGTCGTCGGGTACGCGGGCCTGCTGGACCTCGGGTTCGCGGCGTTCTTCGCGATCGGCGCGTACACGGCGGGCCTGCTGATGGTGGAGCTGGAGTGGAACTTCTGGCTCACGCTGCCCGCCGCCGTGGCCGCCGCCGCGGTCGCCGGAGTGGTGATCGGGTATCCGACCCTTCGGCTGCGCAGCGACTACCTCGCGATCGTCACGCTCGGCTTCGGCGAGATCATCCGGATCACGGTGATCAACCTGGAGATCACCGGCGGGCCGAACGGGCTCACCGGCATCCCGCCGGTGACGCTCGGCGGCCGCGAGTTCGTCATGCCGAAGGACTTCTACCACCTGGCGCTGGTGTTCTTCGTCGTCGTGCTGGCGCTGACGGCGCTGCTCGCCCGGTCCCGCCTCGCGTACGCGTGGCGGGCGATCAGGTCGGACGACACCGCCGCCGAGGCGGTCGGGGTCCCGGCGCGGCGGGTGAAGCTGCTGGCCTACGTCCTCGGCGCGATGACCGGCGCGGTCGCCGGGCCGCTGAACGCCGCGCAGCTCGGCACCGTCGACCCGTCCAGCTTCACGTTCCTGACCTCGCTGATGATCCTGCTCGTGGTGATCATCGGCGGGATGGGCAGCCGTCCCGGGGTGATGATCGGCGCCGTGGTGATCATCGCGGTGCCGGAGATCCTGCGGAGCGTCCAGGAGTACCGGGGGCTGTTCTTCGCGCTGCTGCTCATCGTGATCGTCCTGCTGCGGCCGCAGGGTGTGTGGCCGTACCGTCCGCGCCGCTTCCGCCTTCCCGCGAAGGCCGGCCCGGCACCGGACCTCCCGGCCGCCGAGGGCACGCTGCTGGAGGTCGGCGGCCTGGCCCGCAGCTTCGGCGGCGTCAAGGCCGTGGACGGCCTCGGGCTCCGCGCCGACGCCGGGCAGGTCGTCAGCGTGATCGGCCCGAACGGCGCGGGCAAGACCACCGCGTTCAACTGCATCACCGGGATGATCCCGCCGTCGGCCGGGACGATCGTGCTCGGCGGACGCGACGTCCGCGGCAAGGCACCGCACCGGGTCGCCGCCGCCGGGCTCGCCCGCACGTTCCAGAGCATCCGGCTGTTCGACGACATGACCGTCGCGGAGAACGTCCTCATCGGACGGTTCGCGCGCGACCGGGGCCTGCTGCGCCCGCTGTCGCGGGCCGACGTCGACGCCGTGCGCCGCTGCCTGGACTTCGTCGGCCTGCTGGACGCGGCCGACCGCCCGGCGGGCGGCCTCGCCTACGG
>JBOHBY010000185.1:0-3292 GCA_050698635.1 Spirillospora sp. | reverse complement strand
CCCCGGGCGGGGCCGCCTGCTACACCTTCGGCCCGGACGCGCTGACCGTCCGCCGCCTCGAAGAGGTCAAGACGATGCCGCCCGACGTCGCCAAGGGCCGCACGACCTGGAGCGTCGGGCTGACGCTGACGTCCGCGGACGCGTCCGGCTTCGCGACGCTGACCGGCAAGGCCGCGCAGGCGTCCCAGAACCGGCTCCCGGGCGGGAACATGGGCATGGTCGTCGGCGGTTCGCTGGTCTCGCAGCCCGCGCAGGTGATGTCGCCCATCACCGGCGGCGAGGTGGAGATCAGCGGCCCGCCGCAGACGTTCAGCCAGTCGTACGTGGAGGGCATCGTCAAGCGGATGACCGGCGGATAGCGCCGCGCGGCACCCTCGCTGAGCGCGGCCGTCACCGCTCGTGACCGGCCGTGGTGCGAGCATCCGCCACGCGTGGGACGATGTGGCCGGTGAGCACAGTGCAGGAGACGTCCTCCGCTACCGTGAGCGACGTGGACGAGACGTCACCCGAGCAAGGGCCGGAGCCCGAGCCGGGGGAGGGCAGGGAAGCCGAGGACGAGCACGGCTTCCGCGTCCACCTGGACAACTTCGAGGGCCCGTTCGACCTCCTCCTCGGCCTGATCTCCAAGCACAAGCTCGACATCACCGAGGTGTCGCTGCACAAGGTCACCGACGACTTCATCGCGCACATCCACGCCCACGGCCAGGACTGGGACCTCGACCAGGCCAGCCACTTCCTGCTGGTCGCCGCGACCCTCCTCGACCTCAAGGCCGCCAGGCTGCTCCCGTCCGGCGAGGTCGACGACGAGGACGACCTCGCCCTGCTGGAGGCCCGCGACCTGCTGTTCGCGCGGCTCCTGCAGTACCGCGCGTACAAGGAGGTCGCGCGGGTGATCGCCGCGCGGATCGCGGAGGCGAGCCGCCGGTTCCCGCGCATCGTGCCGATGGAGCCGAGGTTCGCCAACCTCCTGCCGGAGGTGCTGCTCGGCCTCGGCCCGGACGAGTTCGCCCGGCTCGCCGCCAAGGCGCTCACGCCGAGGGAGCCGCCGTCGGTCTCCGTCGAGCACATCTACCAGCCGAAGGCCAGCGTCAAGGAGCAGGCCGCGATCGTCGTCGAACGGCTCCGCAGGCTCCACCGGACGACGTTCCGCGTCCTCGCGTCCGACGCGGAGGGCACCTACGAGGTCGTCGCGCGGTTCCTGGCGCTGCTGGAGCTGTACCGCGAGCAGAACGTCACCTTCGAGCAGGACGAGCCGCTCGCCGAACTGCACGTCATCTGGACCGGCGCCGACGAGGGCGACGTGGAGGTCGGCGACGACTACGAGGGCGCCCCCGTCAAGGACGCGAAGGAAGACCAGAAGGACGAGGAAGACGATGACCGATGAATCCGGCGCGCAGGCGTCGGAGCTTCCGGCGCTGCGGGCCTCGATCGAGGCGATCCTGCTGGTGGTGGACGAGCCCGTCACCGAGCTGACGCTCGCGCAGCTGCTGGAGCGTCCCCGCGGCGAGGTCGCGGGCACGCTGCGGGAGCTGGCCGCGGAATACACCGAGCAGGGCCGCGGGTTCGATCTCAGGGAGGTCGCCGGCGGCTGGCGGTTCTACACCCGGGACGTCTGCGCCCCCGTCGTGGAACGGTTCGTCACCGACGGGCAGCAGGCGCGGCTCACCCAGGCCGCGCTGGAGACGCTCGCCGTCGTCGCCTACCGGCAGCCGGTGAGCCGGGCCCGCGTGTCGGCGATCCGGGGCGTCAACAGCGACGGCGTGATGCGCACGCTGACGCTGCGCGGCCTGATCGAGGACGCCGGGCAGGACCCGGAGTCGCAGGCGCACCTGTATCGCACCACCGGGTACTTCCTGGAACGGCTCGGGCTCCGCGACCTCGACGAGCTGCCCGAGCTGGCCCCCTACCTACCCGACGACCTGCCAGAAGACATAGTTGAGGACACGTGAGCGAGAACGAGGGCGTGCGGTTGCAGAAGGTCCTGGCCGAGGCCGGGATCGGCAGCCGCCGCCACTGCGAGGAACTGATCGGCGAGGGCCGCGTCACCGTCGACGGGAAGAAGATCTTCCGGTTCGGTGAGCGCGTCGACCCGCAGAAGGCCGTGATCCATGTGGACGGCAAGCGCGTCGAGACCCGCGCCGAGATGCGCTACTACGCGATCAACAAGCCGCGCGGCGTGGTGTCGACGATGTCGGACGAGCGGGGCCGCAAGTCCCTGGCCGACTACGTCGAGGTCCCCGAGCGGCTGTTCCACGTCGGGCGGCTCGACACCGACACCGAGGGCCTGATCCTGCTGACCAACGACGGGGAGCTGTCGCACCGCCTCACGCACCCGTCGTTCGGCGTGTCCAAGACGTATCTCGCGGAGATCCACGGCCCGATCCCGCGCGATCTCGGCAAGCGGCTGCGGGCGGGCGTGACGCTGGAGGACGGCCCCGCCAAGGCCGACAAGTTCAAGATCTTCGACCAGGTCGGGCGGCGCGTGCTGGTGGAGATCACCCTGCACGAGGGGCGCAAGCACATCGTCCGGCGGCTGCTGAAGGAGGTCGGGTTCCCCGTCCAGCAGCTGGCGCGCGTCGAGTTCGGGCCGATCAAGCTGGGGCAGTTGAAGCCGGGCGGGATGCGGGCGCTGAGCGTGCACGAGATCGGCGAACTGTACAAGGCCGTCGGGCTGTAAGGGACGACGGGCGCACGGAAGGGGGGACCAGGCTGTGGCGGTACGCGCGGTCCGCGGGGCGACGCAGGTCGACGCCGACGACCGGGAGCAGATCCTGGAGGCGACGGCGGAGCTCGTCGCGGCGGTGACGGCCCGCAACGGGCTGAGCACCGACGACGTGATCAGCGTCATCTTCACGGTGACACCGGACCTGACGGCGGAGTTTCCGGCGCTCGCCGCCCGCAAGCTCGGCTTCCACGAGGTGCCGCTGCTCTGCGCGACGGAGATCGGCGTTCCTGGCGCGCTGCCCAGGGTGATCCGGCTGATGGCCCACATCGAGACCGAACGTCCTCGCAAGGACGTCCAGCACGTCTATCTGCGCGGCGCTACGGCACTTCGGCTCGACATCGCGCAGTAGCGCCCGAACGGAGTGAGGCATGAGCAGGGCGCAGTAGGGTGTCCGGCGTGACTGAGGACGTGGTGGCGCGGCGGATCGTCGTCGTCGGGACGGGCCTGATCGGGACGTCGATCGCCCTGGCGCTGCGGGAGCAGGGCGCCGAGGTGCTGCTGACCGACCGGGACGCGGCCGCGCTGCGGCTGGCCGTCGAACTGGGCGCGGGCCAGGCCCTCCCGGAC
>JBOHBY010000184.1:0-2995 GCA_050698635.1 Spirillospora sp. | reverse complement strand
TGCCCGGGCAGCCGCCCGCGTCCAAGGCCCCGGCCGCGCCGGCCGAGCCGGTCGGCCCCGTGCTGGACGGCGAGGGCATCACCTACCAGCTCGTCCAGCAGAGCGAGGGGTATTTCGAGGGCAAGCTGGTCATCACGAACCGCACCGGCCGGCCGATGCCCGCGTGGCGGCTCACGTTCCGCGTTCCCGGGGCGGTCGTGAAGAACATCTGGGGCGCGCGGCTCGTCACCGGCGGCGAGAGCGCCGAGATCGCTAACCTGGACGGCGCGCCCGCGATCCCGCCGGGCGGGACGTGGGACGTCCAGTTCGGCGCGTCCGGCCCCACGTCCACCCCGAAGGCGTGCATGCTCAACGGCGAGCCCTGCGGTTTCTGACCATCACGAGCGTGACGAGCGCGGCGAGCGCGGCAAGCGCGGCGAGCGCGGCGGCGGGGCGTGTCGGAGGCAGGGACTAGGCTCTCGACCATGCGTATCGCCAGGTTCTCCACCGACGAGGGCATGTCCTTCGGCGTGGTGGAGGAGAACACCGTCGCCGCCATCGCGGCCCACCCGTTCGGTGATCTGACGTTCACCGGGCAGCGCCTCCCGCTCGCCGACGTCCGGTTGCTCGCGCCGATCCTGCCCAGCAAGGTCATCGCGATCGGCAAGAACTACGCCGACCACGTCCGCGAGATGGGCGGCGACGAGCCGCCCGCCGAGCCGGTGGTGTTCGCCAAGCCGTCGACCGCCGTGATCGGCCCGGGCGAGGCGGTCGCCTACCCGCAGAAGCTGTCCGAGCGGGTCGACTTCGAGGGCGAGCTCGCCGTGGTCATCGGCCGGATGTGCCGCGAGGTCCCGGCGTCCCGCGCCGCCGAGGTCATCCTCGGCTACACCTGCGCCAACGACGTCACGGCCCGCGACCTCCAGGCGAAGGACGGCCAGTGGACGCGCGCCAAGGGCTTCGACACGTTCTGCCCGATCGGCCCGTGGATCGAGACGGAGGCCGATCCCGCCGACCTGGCCATCACCACGACCGTCAACGGGGAGGTCCGGCAGGACGCCCGCACGTCCCAGCTGCTGCACCGCATCCCCGACCTGGTCGAGTACGTCAGCCAGGTCATGACGCTGCTGCCCGGCGACGTCATCCTCACCGGCACGCCCGCCGGCGTCGGACCGCTGGAGATAGGCGACGAGGTGACCGTCACCGTGGAGAACATCGGCAGCCTGACCAACCGCGTCATCGCCCGCGACTGAGAGGGAGCGCCATGGCGATCGGCACCGATTCCGGTTTCAGCGGCTTCACCGACGAGGTGTTCTCGTTCTATGAGGGCTTGCAGGCCGACAACAGCAAGTCGTACTGGACGGCCCACAAGGAGACGTACGAACGTCACGTGCGCGAACCCCTGACGGAGCTGTGCGCGGCACTGGAGGACGAGTTCGGCGCCGTCAAGCTCTTCCGCCCTTACCGGGACGTCCGGTTCAGCAAGGACAAGTCGCCGTACAAGACGAACCAGGGCGCGCACACCAGCCAAGGGTTCTACGTCCATGTCGACGCGGACGGGCTGATGGTCGCCGGCGGCATGTACGCGCCGAGCCCCGACCAGCTCCGCCGCTACCGCGAAGCGGTCGGCTCGGACCTCTACGGCCCCGAGCTCCAGGGCATCGTCGACGACCTGCGCGCCGCCGGCATGGAGGTCGCGGGGGACCGGCTCAAGACCCGTCCGCGCGGCACCCCCGAAGACCATCCGCGCCTGGAACTGCTCCGGCACCGCTCCCTCTACGCCCACGAGGGCTGGCCCGCCGACGCGTGGATGGAGACGCCGGAGGTGGTGACGCGCGTCCGCGCGTCGTGGCGGCGGCTACGTCCACTCGTGGAGTGGGGCCACCGCCACATCGGCCCCGCCGAGTTCACCCGCTGAACGCGTCCGGGGGGACGCGGGCTCCGGTCTCCCGCGTTACACCGTTCCAGTGCTCGATCTCGGCGAGCGCCCACTCCGCCCAGCGCAGCAGCACCGCGTTCTGCTCCCGGAGCAGCTTCGACGGAAGGGCGATCACGGGCAGGCGCTCCGGGTAGGGGCCGCCCGCCTCGTACTCGGCCATCCGCGCCTCGATGCCCGCGGCGCGCTTCTCGGCCTCCTCCTTGATCCGGCGTAGCGTCGTGCGCAGCTGGCCGAGGTCGCCCTGGTCGGCGAAGGCCACCTTGAGCAGGGCCTCGAACTCCATCACGGGACCGGCGCCGGGCTCGTCCAGCCAGGCCCGCAGGCTCGCCCGCCCCTCCTCGGTGATCTCGTAGACCGTGCTCTTGCGTCGTCCCGTGTACTCGGTGCGTGACCGGGCGAGCCCGTGTTCGACCAGCTTCTTCGGCTCCTCGTAGAGGACGCTCGCGGCGCGCGGCCAGGCCGTCTGCACGCTCCGCCTCATCTGCTCTTTGAGCTCGTACGTCGTCCAGGGCCGCACGGCCAGCAGCGACAGGACCGCGTAGGACGTCGTCGTCAGTTCCCGTGCCATAGGCCTTGACCATACTCCGATCCGGAGTATCGTCGATACTCCGAACCGGAGTAAAAGGAGCCGTCATGCCGCCGCCGGTCACCGGCCTCTCCCACCTCTCCCTCTCCGTCACCGACCGCGACAGAAGCGTCCGGTGGTACGGCGACGTCCTCGGGTTCACCCCGTTCTACGTCCAGGACGACGACCGCTGGCTGGAGACGATCTGCATCCTCGCCGACGGCCTCACCGTCCTCGGGCTCGTCCAGCACCGCGACGCCACCGGCCCCTTCGAGCACCGCCGGGCCGGCCTCGACCACCTCTCCTTCGGCGTCACCGACCGCGCCGCCCTCGACGAGTGGTACACCCGCCTCGGAGACCTCGGCGTCACCCGCTCACCGGTCGCCGAGACGCCGTTCGGCCCCGTCCTGTGCTTTCGCGACCCCGACGACATCCAGCTCGAACTGTTCGTCCTCGAACCCTCGGACCCACCCGGATGACCGCCCCGCCGGGCCGGACGCGCGGGGGCTCCG
>JBOHBY010000183.1:0-1664 GCA_050698635.1 Spirillospora sp. | reverse complement strand
GGCCCGCGATGCGCGCCGGCGGGACCGGCTCGGTCAGCGCCGCCTGCAGCGACGCCATCGCGTCCGGCCGCTCGTACGGGGAGCGCCCCTCGACGGCCGCGTACAGGGTCGCGCCGAGCGCCCACAGGTCGGACGCGGGCACGGCGCGCTCGCCCTGCGCCCGCTCCGGCGGGATGTAGGCGGGCGAGCCCATGACCAGGCCCGTCTGCGTGAGGGTCGCGTCGCCCTCCACCTGCGCGATGCCGAAGTCGGTGAGCACGGCCCGCCCGGTGTCGGTGATCAGCACGTTGCTGGGCTTGACGTCGCGGTGCAGGATGCCCTTCTCGTGCGCGTGCCGGAGCGCCCCGAGCATCTGCAGCCCGATGTCGGCGACGCGGCGGTGCTCCATCGGCCCGCGTTCGAGCAGGTCCTGAAGGGACGGCGCGAGGACGAGCTCCATCACGATCCAGGGCCGGTCCGACTCCTCGACCACGTCGTGGACGGTCACGACCCCCGAGTGGTTCAGCCGCGCCGACGCCCGCGCCTCCCGGAACGTCCGCTCGTAGAGGACGGCCTTCTCGCCGTCGTCGAGGCCGGGCGGCAGCACGACCTCCTTGACGGCGACCTCGCGGTCGAGCATGACGTCGAAGGCGCGCCACACGGTGCCCATACCGCCCCGCCCGACGACCGAGTCGAGCCGGTAGCGGTTACCGAGCAGACGTGCCTGTGCCATGGCTAGAGGGTCCCCCCAATGGTCATCCCACCCCGGAGGGACGGAACGTGTCGAGCACATTCTTCACGAGTGCCTCGTTCTCGTTCCACTGGGACGCGGGAACCGCGACCACCACAGCATAGGGCCGCCCGTCGACGACCACACCGCGGTCGCGCGCCCGGGTGAGGCCCTCACGGGCCCAGGTGAACTCGATGTCGGCGGCGGGCACGCCGCCGACGCTCGTGCGGGTGATCTCCCCGATGCGCTGGAAGCCCTTCAGTTTCCCGTCGGCGAGGGCCTCCTGCTCCCAGGTGACCCAGTGCTGGTAGGGGTCGCCGGACCACTGCGTCTGGTCGACCTGGACGTAGGCGCTGCTCGCGGGATCCGTCCAGATGACGCTGTTGCCCTGCACGGAACGCCGCCAGCCGCGCGGCACGCCGATGCTGTAACCGGGCCCGGACGACATGACCAGACCGTCAGGGAGAGGCGTCTGGCTCGGCGTTGAGGACGCGGGTGTCGTCGGCGTGTCCGGCGTGGACGTGTCGGTCACGAGATTCTGCGACGGCTGCCCGCCCACCGGCCCGCCGGCCTGCCCGCCGTTGTCGGACGAGCCGTCCGGCCACAGCAGGAACCCGGCGACGGCCAGGATCGCGGCGGCGGCGACGGCGCCCGCGACGATCGGCAGGATGGGCGACCGCTTGCGCGGCACCCCGATCGTGCCGGGCGGCGCCGTGTGCCCGGTCGTCCACTGGCCGCCGCCGCCCTGCTGGTGCTGGGCGGTCATGTCCTCCGGGACCGGAATGGCGAACGTGTTCGGGTCGGCGACCGCGCTCGGGCTCGGGCTCGGGCTCGGGCTCGGGTTCGGGTTCGGGTTCGCGTGAGATCGTCACCCTCTATGTGCCGCTGGAAGTCGGCGGCATCGCCTCCGGGACCCTTGCGGTCAGCATTCCCAAAGCCCCTGCGTTCGCTGCGG
>JBOHBY010000182.1:0-2174 GCA_050698635.1 Spirillospora sp. | reverse complement strand
GGCCCGTCGGGCGGCGGGTCGTCCAGCCGACGGGGTTCGCGATGTCCCCGTACTCCGACATCGGGCACGCGGGCCCGGCCGTCAAGCGTCCGCCCGCCGCGCGGCTGTGGCACCGCAGCCGGGGCAGCTCAGGGGCCTAGCGGTCTCAGGTGTTGCCGGGCGTCTGCGCCGACGGCGTCACCGTCAGGCACTGGAGCCGCGTGATCTGGAAGACCGTGGCCATGCAGAGCGTGGCGGCGAGGGCCTGGAACGCGGCCGCGGCGACACCGACATGGACGTCGAAGCGGGCGTCGGCGAGGGTGTCGACGCTGCCGTGGGTGAAGGCGCGGCCGAGGACGAGGCCGAGGACCGCGCAGGTCCACCAGGCGGCGACGACCAGGCCCGCGCCCTGGCGCTCGGCCGTCCGGTACCGGCCACTGTTGACCCAGACCTCGTAGACCAGGCGCGGCGGCAGCCACAGGTTGACGACGGGGCAGACCCAGCCGAGCACGACCCACGCCCGGTGGTGCCGGTGCGGGCCGGGCGACTGCCGGTACGCGCGCCACAGCCACGTCAGGTACAGCAGGCCGGTGACGACGGCCATGATCGCGCTGACCGTGAACACGTCGGCGTAGGGGGCCAGCGCCCTGTCGGTCGTGGCGGGGTCGTAGTTGCCGTGCGTCGCCCCGCGCAGCGGCTGGGCGAAGCGGAGCAGGCTGATTCCCGAGCCGAGGGCGATGAACGCGTTGAAGCCGAGCAGCATGAACACGGCGACGCCGACGGCGCGGAAGTCGCGGCGCCGGGCCCATGCTCCGCATGCCGGGCATCGGGTGACCTCGGCCGGGATGATGTCGCCGCACAACGCACACGGCATGGTTCACCTCCGACGGCCTTTGCGTTTCGCTGCTTTGGATACTACGTACGTTTGACTGGCGCGTCCCGCCATGAGTTCGGACGCTCCGCGTGCGGATGTTCACACGTGCAGGACGAGGCGCACGGTGACGTACGTGGCGGCGACGGTGAGGGCCGCCCAGGCGGCGAGACGCCCGAGCCCGCCGGTGGTGAGGAGCCGTTCGGGGCGGAACCCGGTGACGAGGAGCAGCGCCCACCATTCGGCGGTCAGCGCGATCGTCGCGTACAGCGAGCCGAAGCCGATCAGCGAGCAGGTCAGGATGACGCCCGCCGGTGTGATGGTGTGCGCGAACAGGGACGGGCCGCGCGCCGGTCCGTGGACGCCGCCGCGCAGGCCGCCGAGGACCGCGCCCCAACCGACGGCGCACAGCACCCAGACGGCGACGACCGTCAGGGGCAGCCCGTTCAGCGACTCCGGTGCCAGCGCCCCGCCCTTCCCCCATGTGCCCGCGAGGCGCCCCTCGCGCGTCCCCCTATATTGCCTGGTCGCTGGACGGGTCAGGTCATCAGGCCCGACTCCCACGCCCACGCGGCCGTCTCGACCCGGTTCCGGGTGTCGAGCTTGCGGTGGACGCTGCCGAGATGCGTCTTGATCGTGGACAGCGACACGAACAGCTCGGCGGCGATCTCCTCGTTCGTCCGGCCGCGGGCGACCAGGCGCACGACCTCCAGCTCCCGGTCGGTGAGGGGCTCGCGGGGCGGGGCGGGCGCGGCGGGCGGCTTGGCCAGCTGCTCCAGCAGCCGGACGGTGATGGACGGCGACACCAGCGACTCCCCGTTCGCCGCCGCGCGGACGGCCTCGACCAGCAGCGCGGGCCCGCTGTCCTTCAGCAGGAACCCGACGGCGCCGTTGCGCAGCGCGCCGTAGACGTACTCGTCCAGGTCGAACGTGGTGACGATGACGACGCGGGGCGGGTCCTCGACACCGGGACCGGCCAGCACGCGGGTGGCCTCCAGGCCGTCCATCCGCGGCATCCGGATGTCGAACAGGCACACGTCGGGGTGGAGGCGGCGGGCCAGCGCGACGGCCTCGGCGCCGTCGGCGGCCTCGCCGACGACCTCCATGTCGGGCTGCGAGTCGACGATCATCCGGAACCCGGTCCGGACCATCTGCTGGTCGTCGGCGATCAGTACGCGGATGGCCACGACGCCGATTCTGTCAGGTCATCGCTCCCCGGCGGGCAGGACGGCGACGACCTCCCAGCCCCCCTCGGCGCGCGGGCCGGCGTGCAGCCGCCCGCCGAGCGCGCCGACCCGCTCCGAAAGCCCGGTCAGCCCGAACC
>JBOHBY010000181.1:0-9508 GCA_050698635.1 Spirillospora sp. | reverse complement strand
GAACGCGCTCGCGCCCGACGAGCTGATCCGCGCGTTCTGGACGCCGCCCGCGACCGGCCCGCAGTACTTCGCCAAGATCGGTACCCGGAACGCGATGGTGATCGCCGTGTGCTCCTTCGCGATCGCGCTGCACCCGGCGGAACGGCGCGTCGGCACCGGCCTCGGCTCCGCCGCCCCGACCCCGCGCAGCGCCGCAGCCGCCGGGGCGTTCATCGCGCAGGAACTCGACTGGCACGGACGAGGCCCGCTGCCGGAGTCGGCGGCGCGCCGGTTCGGGGAGCTGGTCGCGGAGGCGGCGTCGCCGATCGACGACGTCCGGGGGACCGGCGACTACCGCAGGCACGCCCTGTCGGTGATGGCCCGCCGCACCCTGACCTGGGCCTGGAACGAACACACCGCCGGAGCGGCAGGGAGGGAGGCGTCGTGATGCGCGTGAACGTCACGGTCAACGGCTCGGACGAGGTCGTCGACGACGTGTGGGAGGGCGAGAGCCTGCTCTACATGCTGCGGGAGCGGATCGGCCTGCCGGGTTCCAAGAACGCCTGTGAGCAGGGCGAATGCGGCTCCTGCACCGTCTACCTGGACGGTGTCCCGGCGTGCGCGTGCCTGGTCGCGGCCGGGCAGGTGGAGGGACGGAGCGTCGTCACCGTCGAGGGGCTGGCGGAGGGGCAGCCGGGTGACGAGCGGCTTGATCCCGTCCAGGAGGCGTTCTTGGAGACCGGGGCGGTCCAGTGCGGGTTCTGCACGCCGGGGCTGATCGTCCAGTCGCACGACCTGATCGAGCGGAACCCCGCGCCGACCGACGCCGAGATCCGCGAGGCCCTGGCGGGCAACCTGTGCCGCTGCACCGGCTACGAGAAGATCCTCGACGCGGTGCGGCTGGCGGCCGAGCGGAAGCGGACGGCGGCGGCGGGATGATCATCGAGAACGCGCATGTCGTCACGGTCTCCGGCGCCGAGTACCCGGACGGCCACATCGTCATCGACGGCGACCGCATCACGGCCGTCGGTCCCGGCAAGGCACCTGCCCGCGATGGTGAACGCGTCGATGCCGCCGGGTGCCTCGCCACACCCGGCTTGATCAACACGCATCACCACCTCTACCAGTGGGCGAGCCAGGGCATGGCCGTCGACAGCACCCTGTTCGAGTGGCTGACGACGCTCTACAAGCCGTGGTCGAAGATGGACGCCGAGGTCGTGTCCGGTGCGGCGTGCGCCGGTCTCGGGTGGCTCGCCAAGTCGGGGTGCACCACGTCCACCGACCACCACTACCTGTTCCCCAAAGGGCGCGGTGACCTGTTCGCGGCCGAGGTCGAGGCGGCGCGGGAGATCGGTGTCCGGTTCCATCCGTGCCGGGGGTCGATGGACCGGGGCGAGTCGCAGGGCGGGCTGCCGCCGGACGAGGTCGTCGAGGACCTCGACACGATCCTCGCCGAGACCGAGGCCGCGATCGACCGCTATCACGACCCCGCGCCCGGCTCCATGCTGCGCGTCGCCGTCGCGCCCTGCTCGCCGTTCTCCGTCACCCGGGATCTCCTGCTCACGTCGGCGGAACTGGCACGCGACAAGGGCGTGCGGCTCCACACCCACCTGGCCGAGACGCTCGACGAGGAAGAGCACACGACCGAGCAGTTCGGCATGACCCCGGCCGAGTACATGGACTCGATCGGCTGGCTCGGCCCGGACGTGTGGCTCGCGCACTGCGTCCACCTGCACGACTCCGACATCAAGCGGCTCGCCGAGACCCGCACCGGCACGGCCCACTGCCCGAGCTCCAACGCCCGCCTCGGCGCCGGGATCGCCCGCGTGTCGCACCTGCTCGCGCAGGGCGCGACGGTCGGGCTCGGCGTGGACGGGGCGGCGTCGGCGGAGCTCGTTCCGCTCGCGGGGGAAGTGCGCCAGGCGCTCTCCATGCAGCGCGCCCGGTACGGGCCGACCGCGCTGACCGCGCGGCAGGCGCTGGAGATGGCGACGCTCGGCGGCGCCCGCTGCCTCGGCCGCGACGACGAGCTGGGGTCGCTCGAACCGGGCAAGCTCGCCGACATCGCGCTGTGGCGGATGGACGGCTTCCACGCCGCCGTCGACGATCCCGTCGTCGCGTTCGCGTTCGGGCCGACCCCGCCGCTGGCGCGCCTGCTCGTCGGCGGGCGGACGGTCGTGGACGACGACACGCTCGTCACCGTCCCCCAGGACGAGGCCGGACGCCGCGGAGCCGCCGCCCACCGCCGCCTGATGAAGCTCGCTGAGGAGGTGCTCTGATGACAACCGCGTCACAGGTTAAAACGGCAGGTCAGGTGGGCGGCGTCGGGGAGAGCCCACTGCGCCCGGACGGGACGCTCAAGGTCGCGGGCGAGTTCGCGTACGCGTCCGACCTGTGGATGGACGGGATGCTGTGGGGCGCGACGCTGCGCAGCCCGCACCCACGGGCGTTGATCAGGTCGCTCGACGTCGGCGCGGCGGTCGCGCTGCCGGGTGTCCGCGCCGTCCTCACCCACGCCGACGTCCCCGGCCGCGCGATGTTCGGCATCGACCACGCCGAGGACCAGCCCGTCCTGGCGATCGACCAGGTCAGGCACCAGGGGGAGCCGGTCGCGCTCGTCGCCGCCGATCATCCCGAGACGGCTCGCCGCGCGCTGGAGCTGATCGCCGTCGATTATGAGGTGCTCGACCCGATCACCGACCCGCGCGCCGTGATCGCCGACCCGGACGGGCTGAAGGTCCAGGATCTCGGCGGCATCACCCGGTACCAGCCCGTCCGCGTCGGGGATGTCGACGCGGCGAAGGCAGGGGCGGACGTCGTCGTCGACGGCGAATTCGAGGTCGGCATCCAGGACCAGGCGTTCCTCGGGCCGGAGTCCGGGCTGGCGGTCCCGTCCGGCGACGGCGGCGTCGACCTGTACGTCTCCACGCAGTGGATCCACAACGACGTCAAGCAGATCGCGCCGTGCCTCGGCCTCGCCGAGGACCAGGTCCACATGACGCTCGCCGGGGTCGGCGGCGCGTTCGGCGGGCGCGAGGACCTGTCGATGCAGATCCACGCGGGGATGCTGGCGCTGCGCACCGGCAGGCCCGTCAAGATGTCCTACAACCGGTACGAGTCGTTCTTCGGGCACGTCCACCGGCATCCCGCGCTGATGCGGTACGAGTACGGCGCCACGGCGGACGGACGGCTCGTCTACGCCGACGTCGAGATCGTCCTGGACGGCGGCGCGTACACCTCGTCCACGAAGAACGTCGTCGGGAACGCCGCGTCCCTCGGGGTCGGCCCGTACGAGATCCCCAACATCAGGATCGACGCGTACGGCGTCTACACCAACAACCCGCCGTGCGGCGCGATGCGCGGGTTCGGGGCCGTGCAGGCGTGCTTCGCCTACGAGTCGATGATGGACAGGCTCGGCGCGGCCTGCGGGCTCGGCCCGATCGAGGTCCGCCGCCGCAACGCCGTCTCACGCGGCTCCAAGCTCGCGACCGGGCAGGTCATCGAGTCGCCCGCGCCGCTCGCCGAGATGCTGACCCGGCTGGACGCGATGCCGCTTCCGGCGCCGCTCGACCCGTCCGACCTGCGGAATCTGCCGGGCGGGGTGTCGCAGACGACGCACGGCGAAGGCGTCGCGCGCGGCGTCGGCTACGGCGTCGGGATCAAGAACATCTGCTTCTCCGAAGGGTTCGACGACTACTCGACGGCCCGCGTCCGGCTGGAGGTGATCGGCGGGGAGGCGACCGCGCTCGTCCACACGGCGGCGGCGGAGGTCGGGCAGGGGCTGGTCACCATCCAGGCGCAGATCGCGCGGACGGAGCTCGGCGTCCAGAAGGTCACGATCGCGCCCGCCGACAACCGGGTCGGCGACGCGGGCTCGTCCAGCGCGTCCCGCCAGTCGTACATGTCGGGCGGCGCGGTCAAGACCGCGTGCGAGGCGGTCCGCGCCGAACTCCTCGCCCTCGCCGCCCGCCGCCTCGGCCGCACCGACCTGGCGGTCGCCGGAGGGAAGATCGTCTCGCGGGCGGACGGTGTGCTCGGCACGGTCGAGGACGTCCTCGGCGACGCCGTCATCGAGCAGACCCGCGAGTACCGCCACCGGCCCACCACCGCGATGGACCCGGTCACCGGCCAGGGCGACAGCCACACGCAGCTCGCCCTGTGCGTCCACCGCGCCGTCGTGGACGTGGACGTGGACCTCGGGCTCGTGAAGGTCGTCGAGCTCGCCGCCGTCCAGGACGTCGGCCGGATCATCAACCGGACGGGCGTGGAGGGGCAGATCCACGGCGGGTCCGCGCAGGGCCTCGGCCTCGCGGTGATGGAGGAGATCGTCGTGTCGGACGGCGTCGTCCGCAACCCGTCGTTCACCGACTACCTCATCCCCACGATCCTCGACATGCCGCCGATGCGGCTCGACATCCTGGAGAACCCCGACCCGGACGCGCCGTACGGGCTGCGCGGGGCGGGCGAGCCGCCGACGCTGTCGTCCACGCCCGCGATCGTCGCCGCGATCCGCACCGCGACCGGCCGGGCGCTGGCGAGGGTTCCGGTCAGGCCGGAGCACATCGTCCAGGGAGCGTGACGTGGACGATCTCGTGATCCGGTCGCGCCGGACCGTGCTGCCGGACGGGGAGCGTCCCGCCGCCGTCTCCGTCCGCGCCGGCCGGATCACCGCGATCTCCCCCTACACCGCCGCCGATCTCCCCGCCCGCGCCACGGTCGATCTGGACGGCGTCGCGCTGCTGCCCGGCCTCGTCGACACGCACGTCCACGTCAACGAGCCGGGCCGCACCGAATGGGAGGGCTTCGCGACCGCGACCCGCGCCACCGCGTCGGGCGGCGTCACCACGCTGGTCGACATGCCGCTCAACGCGCTGCCGCCGACCGTCGACCCGGCGGCGCTGGCCGCGAAACGCGAGGCGGCGGAGGGCGCGTGCGCGGTGGACGTCGGGTTCTGGGGCGGCGCCGTCCCCGGAAATCTCCCGTCCCTGCGGCCGCTGCACGAACTCGGGGTCTTCGGGTTCAAGTGCTTCATGGCCGATTCGGGTGTCCCGGAGTTTCCGCCGCTCGGGGGCGAGGAGATGCGGGCGGCGTTCCGGGAGATCGCGTCGTTCGGCGGGCTGGTCATCGTCCACGCCGAGGACCCGGATTCGCTGACGTCGCCGTCCGGCGGCGGGTACGCGGAATTCCTGGCGTCCCGTCCGGCGTCGGCCGAACGGGTCGCGGTGGAGCGGGTCGTCCGGCTTGTGGAGGAGACGGGCGTGCGCGCCCACATCCTGCACCTGTCCGCCGCCGACTGCCTGGACGTTCTCGCGAAGGCCCAGGCCGAAGGCCTCCCGATCACCGCCGAAACCTGCCCCCACTACCTGACCTTCTCCGCCGAGGATGTTGATGGCTCGGCGTACAAATGCTGCCCGCCGATCCGTGACGCCGCCAACCGCGAACTGCTCTGGCAGGGCTTGGCCTCCGGCGTCATCTCCTGCGTCGTCACCGACCATTCACCCTGCACACCCGAACTGAAGCGCGGCGACTTCGCCACCGCGTGGGGCGGCGTCTCATCCCTCCAGTTCGGATTGCCCGCCGTCTGGACGGCGGCGCGCGCACGCGGCCACGGCCTGCACGCCGTCGCCCGCTGGATGTCCGAAGGACCGGCGGCGCTCGCCGCCGTCCCCGGCAAGGGCGGGATCGTCGTGGGGAACGACGCCGACCTTGTCGCGTTCGACGCGGACGCGGCCTTCACCGTCGATCCCGCGGCCCTGCACCACCGCCATCCCGTCACCCCGTACGAGGGCCGTACGCTGACCGGGGTCGTCCAGTCCACCTGGCTCCGCGGCCTGCCCGTGACGGGCCCGCCCGCAGGACGTCTCCTCCGCCGACCGGAAGCGCCATGATCGACTTCACCGCACTGCCCGACCTGGCCGTCCGCTCGCTCGGCGGTTCGGTGATGGCGGCGAGCGACGAGTCGTTCGCCGCGAAGGAGAACCTCCTCAACCCGTGGACGCCCGCCTTCAGACCGGAGACGTTCGGACCGAAGGGGCAGGAGTACGACGGCTGGGAGACCGCGCGCCGCCGCGCCCCGGGCCCGGACCCTGGATATGACTGGGCGCTGGTCCGGCTCGGCCTTCCGGGCAGGATCTTCGGCGTCGTCATCGACACCGCCTGGTTCAAGGGCAACTTCCCGCCGCACGCGTCCGTGCAGGCGTGCTTCGCGAGCGGCCACCCCACGCCCGGCGACCTGGAGGACGCCGACTGGGTCGAGATCGTCCCGAAGAGCCCGCTCGGCGGGGACGCCGTCCACGAGTTCGCGTCCGCCGAGCCCGGCCGCGTGTTCACGCACGTCCGGCTCGCGATGTTCCCGGACGGCGGCATCGCGCGGCTCCGCGTCCACGGCTTCGCCGTCCCCGACCCCGAGTTCCTGACCGGGCTGACCGTCGACCTCGCCGCGCTGGAGAACGGCGCCCGCGTCGTCGAATGCTCCGACATGTTCTACTCGTCGCCGAACAACATGCTGTTCCCGGGAACGGCCCGCAACCAGGCCGAAGGCTGGGAGACCGCGCGGCGCCGCGACGGCGGCCACGACTGGGCCCTGATCCACCTCGCCGCGCCGGGCGTCATCAGGCTCGCCGAGATCGACACGACCAACCTCAGGTTCAACGCGCCGGCCGAGTTCGCGCTGTACGGCTACGACGACCGCCGTCCTCCCGACAACCGGGCGTCGTCCTCGGTGCTCATCCCGCGCACGCGCCTGCTGCCCGACGCCCGGCACCGCTTCCGGCTCTCGACACCGGAGGTCACCAGCGTCCGCCTCGCCATCTACCCGGACGGCGGCGTCGCTCGGCTCCGCCTCCTCGGCGACCTGTCCCCGGACACCGAACAGGATCTCCTGGCCCGATGGCGCGCACGCACCACATGAGAATGCCCCCGGTGCTCGCTTGCGCGGCCGGGGGCATGCTCGTCCTGGCTCAGGGGGCCTCGGTGGGGTCCTCCAGGAGGTCGTCGAACTCGCCGTCCTTGACGCCGGCGATGAAGGCGTCCCACTCGGCCTCGGTGAAGTAGAGGATCGGGCCCTCCGGGTTCTTCGCGTCACGCATGACGACGGCCCGCTCACCGAAGTCCTTGTGCTGGACGGGGACGTCCCTGCCATCGACGAACTCGATGATGACCCCGTCGCTGAGGATCGGTTCCTGCTCGGTCACTGGCACACCTTCTCGTCCTGGCGATGGTCGCGCTGGCGTTTGTCGATGCCCCAGGCTACTGGTGAAGGGAGCGCGCGGCACATCAGAAAGCATCCCCGGCCGCCCGGATTGGGGAGGGACGGCCGGGGAAGATCTCACGGTTCGCTACGGCTGGACGCTCACGGCTTGCTGAAGCCGAACGTGTACTCGCCGTTGCCGCTGTAGGCGTGGACGCGGTACCGGTAGGTGCCCGCGGTGCCGGTGTAGTTGATGGTCTCGTCGGGCGTCGGGGTGATCGACTGCGCGACGGTCTGCCAGGTGCTGCCGTTCAGCTTCTGCAGGTAGACGTCGAAGTCGACGCCGTCGGGGCCGTCGAGGCACGCGGTGTGCGCGCCGGTGGCGGTCGTCGTGTAGTTCCCGTTCGGCTGGTAGTCGCTGGCGCCGGACGTCAGCGAGTCGGTCACCTTGGTCTCGTACCCGTCGCACGCGCCGGGGCCGGGGCCGCCGCCTTCGGTGACGAGCTCACGGCCGTCCTGCGCGAGGATCTGCAGGACCTCGCCGACGGGCTGGAACCAGGTCTGGTCACTGCTGTCCTGGCCGTTGTTGCAGCTGCCGGACGTTCCGGACGTGATGCCCTGCGCCTGCCCGCCCGTCTCGGTGAACAGCGCGCCGCCGGAGTCGCCGGGGTCGGCGCAGACGTTGGCGCGGATCAGGCCGGTGACGGTGCCCTCGGGGTAGTTGACGGTCGCGTTCCGCTGCTGGATGGGGCCGCACCAGATCTGGGTGTTGGTGGTGCCGCCCGACCTGCACACGCGGGTGCCGACGGGCGCCTCGGTCGCGCCGGTGATCGTCTCGTACGAGCCGTTGTACTTGTTGACCTTGGGCGTCGGTGTCCACTGGGTGTTGGTGTCGACCCAGGCGTAGTCGTCGCCGGGGAACGAGGAGCCGCCGAACGTGCCCTGCGCGACCCGGTTGGCGCCTTCCGTCGTCTCTCCGGTGTCGCCGCAGTGCCCGGCGGTGATGAACCCGCCGGTGACGGAGAACGCGACGGAGCAGCCGTACTGCGTCGTCCAGTACCGTTCGCCGCCGATGATGTCGTAGACGAGGCGGGGCTTGTCCGCCGAGCGGACGATCCGGACGGCCGAGGCGTTGACGCCGCTGGCCTTCACGAAGCGTTTCGCCGCGGACGTGTCGGAGGCGTTGACGACGACCGTGTTGGTCTCGGCGTCGACGTACCACGAGGTCACGGACTTCGCCGCCGACCGGGAGTGCCGGTTCAGCTTCGCGAGCTCGCCGCCGAGCAGCCGTTCGCTGTACTTCACCACCTTCGGTGTGGCGCCCGCCGCTCTGATCGCGGGGGCGGTGGACGCGTCGGTGGTGGCGACGACGACCTGGGAGCCGTTCTTCACCCAGGCGCCTGCGAACTCGGATCCGAGCGACATCCGGAGGCGCTTCTGGACGGTGGCGGTCTTTCCTACGGGACCGAGCGGCCGCGGCGTCGTTGCCGCGGCCTGTGTGCGCGCGGCCGGGGACGCCGTGTCCGCGAGCGCTGGGGTCGCCAGCGCCGCGGCCAGGCAGGTCCCGACCGTGATGCCCAGCAGCAGGTGTTTGCGGGCCATGTGACTCTCCTGAAAGGGGGTGGAGGTTGGGAGAGGTGGGCGCCCAATGCCGGGACTGTAAAGCGACCTATAACCCGCAGCAATAAATCGCTTCCAAGTGGTATTTCAATGTTGATTCGGTTTGGCTAGAACGCCGCGCGGGCGCCCGGCGGCGGCGCCGGGGCTCAGGGGTCGATGAGCAGGCGGGCGGCGGAGATCTCCAGCCTGGCCTGGATCTCCTCGGCGGTGGCGTTGCCGCGCAGCATCTCGATCATCTCCATGGTCCAGATGCCGGCCAGGGCGCGGGCGACGAGGCGGCGCGGGTCGTCGGCGGGCACGTCCGCGAGGTCGCCGGACCCGGTGCCGGGACCGGAACCGGGACCGGAACCGGACGCGGCGCGGAGCAGCAGGCCGGTCATCCGGTCGCCGAAGTCGGTCTTGACGTCCGACAGCAGCAGCGAGCGGATCAGCGCCTCCGCCAGCTCGGGCTCGCGCATCAGCCCGCGGGTGGCGCGCATCAGCACGTCGACCGCGCGCCGCGGCGGGTCGCCGGCGCTGGGCGGACGGCGCTCGATGCTGGCTTCGAGGAGGTCGAGTTCCTCGCTGACGACGGCGACGACCAGGTCCATCTTGGACGGGAAGTACCGGTAGAGCGTGCCGAGCGCGACCCCGGCCCGCTCGGCGACGGTGCGCATCTGCATGGCCTCGACGCCGCCCCGCGACGCGAGCGCCGCGGCCGCCTGGACGATACGCTTGCGC
>JBOHBY010000180.1:0-7866 GCA_050698635.1 Spirillospora sp. | reverse complement strand
ACCTCGCGGTCACTGGCGGCGGCGGTCTGGAGGCGGCGCGGGAGCAGCGGACGGCCGCGATCGCGGCGGCCGAGGAACTGGGCGACGCCGAGCTGACCGCGCGGGTGATCGGCGCGTACGACGTCCCGGCGATCTGGACGCGGTCGGACGACCCGCGCCAGGCCGCCGAGGTCGTGACGGCCACGGAGCGCACACTCGCCGCCCTTCCCGGGAAGGGGCATGACGTGCTGCGTGCGCGGCTCCTGGCCACGGTGGCGCTGGAGTCACGCGGCGACCGTTCGGGGCGCGGACGCGAGGCGGCGCTGGAAGCGGAACGGATCGCCCGAGGGCTGGACGATCCTGGACTGCTGGCGTTCGTCCTCAACGGTGTCTACATGCAGACGTTCCAGCGGGCGGGGCTGGCACCGGAGCGGGACGCGATCGGGGCCGAACTCGTGCGGTTGTCCAGACGGCATGGGCTGGTCACGTTCGAGGTACTGGGGCATCTCGTCCGCGTCCAGGCCCGAAGCGCCCTCGGAGACTTCGCCGGAGCCGACCACCACGCACTCGCCGCCGACGAACTGGCCGCGCGCCATGAACTCCCACTGGTAAGCGTGTTCACCCACTGGTACCACGCGCTACGCCTCACCGCGTCCAGCGCCCCAACAGCAAGGGAAGCGCCTCCCAACCACCCGCCCGCAAGCCAGCCGCCCGCCGAAAAGTTGCAGCCCGGACAGCCAACCGCCGGACAGCCAACCGCTGGACAGCCAACCGCTGGAAGGGCGGAGCCCGGACAGGCGAACGCCGGACAGGCGACCCCCGGACAGGCGAACGCCGGACAGCAGTCCGCGAGACAGGCGGGCGCCGGTCAGTCGAGGGCCGGAGAGGGGGAGGACGCTTATCGGGGAGCGGTCGCGTGCCTGGAGGGTGCTGGGATGCCCGGTCTGGAGAGTGGGCTGCCAGCGCTCGCGCGGCTGTGCTCGCGGCTGCGGCAGGGGCTGTCCGCGCAAACGGAGGCCGGTACCGATTGGGGTCCTTACGAGCCGTGGACGCGTCCCCTGGTATTGGTGGCGCGAGGTCGTTTGGCGGAGGCCGCCGCCGCACTTCGGAGAGCGCCGATGCCCCCACACGATCTGCTGTTCGAGGCCATGTGGTGCCTGATTGCGCGTACCGCGATGGCCGTGGACGACCGCGAGATGATGGAGCGCGCACGCAGCGAGCTCGGCCCAGCGGCGGGCGAACTGGCCGGCGCGGGCAGTGGGCTGATCACGCTCGGCCCTGTCGCGCAGTACCTGGACGATCTGAGCGACGCACTTGACCGTTCCTGACGGACGAGCGCATGCGTCGGCCGCCATCCCGTCTCGTCCGGTCCGACGTCCGATGGCCACGATCCGCCTTGCTCAGGGTGTTCGGCTGAGCAAGGGCGGCCGAAGGCGGGTCGCGAAGCAGGGCAGCCTGTCGCAAGTCGCGGAGCGGCGCTGCCGGAGGCGGGTCGCGAGACAGTCCAGCCCGTCACGGGTCGCGAAGCGGAGCGGCCGGACGCCGATCGCGAACGGAGTTGCCAGGTGCAGGGCGCGAGGCGGGGCGGGCGGGTACAGATCACAATGCGGAGCAGCGGGCGCAGGAGCGAGGCGGGGTGGCACGGCGCGCGGGGTGGAGCGGGCTGAGGTCGGGCGTGAAGTGGGGCGGGTGGGTGTTGGTGGCGGGGCAGGGCGGCGGGCTGTCGTGGGGGACGGCTTCCGCGGGTGCGGGTTGTGTTCAGGCGGCTTGGCTGACGGTGGGTTTACCTGGTTTGGACGTTGGCTTGCTCCTCCTCGGGTAGAGCCGCACCGAGGCAGCGACTAGAGGGGGCGGCGTGACGGACATTTCGAGTATGGGACCGGAGCCGGGGGACGAGCGTCCGGTGCTGACCAACCGGCAGGGCCACCCCGTCTACGACAACCAGAATCAGCGCACTGTGGGATCTCGCGGCCCGGCCACGCTGGAGAACTACCAGTTCCTGGAGAAGATCAGCCATTTCGACCGGGAGCGCATTCCGGAGCGGGTGGTCCATGCGCGGGGTGTGACGGCGCACGGGTTCTTCGAGGCGTACGGGAAATGGGGCGACGAGCCGATCGCGACGTTCACCAGGGCCAAACTGTTTCAGGAGCATGGGAGGCGGACACCGATCGCGTTGCGGTTCTCCACGGTCATCGGCGGACGCGACTCGTCCGAGACGGCCCGGGATCCGCGCGGCTTCGCCATCAAGTTCTACACCGAGGACGGCAACTGGGACCTCGTCGGGAACAACCTGGCGGTCTTCTTCATTCGCGACGCCATCAAGTTCCCGGACGTCATCCACGCCCTCAAGCCGGACCCGGTGACGTTCCGCCAGGAACCGGCGCGCATCTTCGACTTCATGTCGCAGACACCGGAGTCGATGCACATGCTCGTCAACCTCTTCAGTCCGCGTGGAATCCCGGCCGACTATCGGCACATGCAGGGCTTCGGCGTGAACACCTACAAGTGGGTGAACCAGGCGGGCGAGACGAAGCTCGTCAAATACCACTGGATGCCGAAGCAGGGCGTGCGGAGCATGACGGAGGAGGACGCGGCGGCGGTGCAGGCCGGCGATCTCGGGCACGCGTCCAAGGATCTGCGCGACGCCATCGACCGCCGCGACTTCCCGGAATGGGAGCTGCTCGTCCAGATGATGGACGACAATGACCATCCGGAGCTGGAGTTCGATCCGCTCGACGACACGAAGGTCTGGCCGGAGGACCGGTTCCCGCCGATGCCCGTCGGCCGGATCGTCCTCGACCGCAATGTGGACGACAACTTCGCCGAGAACGAGCAGATCTCGTTCGGCACGGGAGTCCTGGTGGACGGGCTCGACTTCTCCGACGACAAGATGCTCGTCGGACGGACGTTCTCCTACAGCGACACCCAGCGTTACCGGGTGGGCGCGAATTACCTGCAACTGCCTGTCAACCAGGCTAAGGGAACGCAGGTGCGGACGAACCAGCGCGACGGGCAGATGGCCTTTTACGCCGACCCGCCGGGGGAGAACCCGCATGTGAACTACGAGCCGTCCATCACGGGCGGACTGCGCGAAGGCCAGTACCCAACCCATGACGAGCAGGGCCCGGAGATCCACGGCCGCCTGACCCGGATGCGCATTTCACGGCCGAACGACTACGAGCAGGCCGGCCAGCGTTATCTGCTGATGCAGGACTGGGAACGCGGCGACCTGGTAAGCAACTTCATTGAGCTGATCTCGGAATGCGCGCGTCCCGTCCAGGAGCGGATGGTCTGGCACTTCCTGCTGGTCGAGGACGACCTGGGGCTGCGTGTCGGCGAAGGGCTCGGTATCGGCCCGGACGACGTCGCACACCTCGGGCCGCTGCCCGGTCAGGACCTCAGCGACGCGGACAGGCAACGGCTGAAGAACCTCGGCAAGAACGGTTCGCGTGACGTCACCGGCCTGAAGATGACCCATTGCGTCCCGAACGAAAGAGCCGTCCACCAGCATTAGGCACCTCGCACGCCCGCCCGGCGGCGTAAGGCGGGGAGTCGGGGAGGCGGGCAGCCGCGGAGGCGCAAAGGCGCGGTGGGGCGGAGGCGCGGTAGGGCGGAGGCGGGACGAGCCGGACGCGCACGGACCCGGACGTGGGCCGTGAACGTGAGAACCGCTCACCGAAGCGGTGGCTCGCCGAAGGATGGCCTAGGGCGGACACCCCCGGCCCGCACCCGGCCCGCACCCCTGAGCCTGCCCGCCCTCAGGGTCAGGCCAGGGGCGTCCGATGGCCACGGCGTGAGCGCGTCTCTTCACGAACCAGCAGGTCGGAGTGCTGAGCACGGACACCCAGCTATGGAACATAGCATTCCGTTCTGCTAGACTCGGAACTGTGCAAAGGATCCGGGCTACGGGTCTACCGGGGGATTACTCCACCTTGAATGGGGGTTTTCCCCTATGGCGATGAGTTTGCCCGACCGGCAGAGTCATATTCAGCAGCAGGGGGACGAGGCCCCCTCCGCAGGAAGAAGGCATGAGATGTCGAACACGCCAACCCCCACCTCGCTGAACACCGCCGACCTGGCCGAGATCCTGTTCAGCTGCGGGCTGCAGGAGTCCGACCACCCGTCCGTCGAGCAGGTCCGCAAGGCCATCGACGACCGGATCGGCGCGTGTCACGGCGACCGTTCCGTCTGCGTCGCCGTCGTCGCGCAGGAGGCCGGCGACCACCCGGAGACCTACATCACGCGGATGCGCTGGGCCCTGTCCACCGTGTCCGATGCGTACCGCGAACTCACGACCGCCGCCTGACCAGCGCGGCAACCACCCCAGCCACCGCTCGACCCCGGCACCACTCGACCCCGCGACAAGGGAGGACATCTGATGCGTTCACCGTTCACCGAGCGGCGCGAGGACATCGTCCCGCGTTCGCTCCGCGACCTGCTCGCCGCCGAAGCGCCCCAGGTCACGAATGAAAGGCGCCCGCGCCGCCAACGCAAGACCTTGACGGCCCGCCGCGTCACCTAGCTGCCCCGACCGCAGCGCCCCACTCCACGTTGCCGCCCCTCGCCGCACTCCATCGCGCACCCGCGTGACGTGCGCGGACGCCGCTGAACGAGACCCCAGATCGCAGGCGTGATCTCGTCTGGGACCCGTAGGCGCAACCGTCTGCGGAGCACGTTCGTTGGACGGACGTGGCATTGATCGCCTTCATGACCATCCCCGGCCTTGTGGTCGCGCTGTTCGCCTTCGCCGTCCTCGATCGTGCTGGTCTGTGGGCGCATCGCAGGTTCCGGTTGCCCTGGAGGCGGGACGAGTCAGGCCGTCCGGTCTCGGCGGTCGCGGTCGGCGAACTGGACGCCTTCTTCCACGGCACCCACCGCCACCAGCAGGACCAACGCCGATCGTCGCTGATGCTGCGGGACGAGGAGACCGACGGAGCGCCCCCGCGCACCCGCATCGATCTCGACGCCGGAACGGCCACCGTCCAGCGCCCACCCACCCCCGATCCGCACGACCCCGATCCGCCTGGCTCCCCTTCACGCGGCGGACCGGTTAGCTGACCCCGCGCCGGATCCCCAGCACCCACACCGGCAGCGGCCCCGGGCCCTCGGGGCCTCGGGGCCCGATCTGCACGGCGTTACCGGCCTCGATCGCGTTCCGTGGACGGGTCGTACTGCGCGTGACCGCCTATGCTTGCGGCCGTGTGTGAAGTGCCGACGGAAAACCACGACGGCGACGCAGGGCGCGGGCGCGAGTACCGCATCGGCGAGCTGGCCAAGGCCGCCGACGTCCCGATCCGGACACTGCGCTACTACCAGGAGCGCAAGCTGCTGCCACCGCCGCGCCGCGTGGGACGGATCGGCCTCTACTCCGAAGACCATCTGACGCGGCTTCGCATGATCTCCAGTCTCCTTGAGCGCGGCCACACCCTCGAAGGCATCCGGGAACTGCTGTCGGCGTGGGAGGAGGGCCGCGACATCGGGGCCGTCGTCGGCGCCGACCGCGCGGTCGCCACGCCATGGTCGAACGAGGATCCGGTGACCATGACACTGGACGAGCTGGCGGCGCTGTTCCCTAGCAGCCAGTTCGGCCCGGAGTCGGTGGAGCGGGCCATCGCGCTCGGTCAGATCGAGGTGGACGGCGAACGCGTCACCCACTGGAGCCGCCGGCACCTGGACGCGACCGTGTCGCTCGTCCAGGCCGGGGTGCCGCTGGACGACGTGCTGTCGGCCGGACGGAAGCTCCAGCGCAGCATGGACGACCTGGCCGCGATGTTCGTCCACCTGATCGCCGCGCACACCGCCGGGCGGCACGGCGCCGACCAGGACGACCGAGACGACCAGGACCTCGGCGAGCTCACCGAGACCCTCGCACGGCTGCGTCCCGGCGCCCAGATCACGGTCGAGACGGGCTTTGCCCGGGCCATGGACCGTCAGGTCCGCGCCGCGATCGACGAGGTCCGCGACCGCATGGCCGGCTAAGGGCCGTTGGCGGTCCGCAGGTTGTGGGCCGCCCGCAGGTTGTGGGCCATCCGCAGATCGTTGGCGGTCTGGCGGGTGTGGGGGCCGGGATACTGGTGGCATGGTCGATGATGAGCGTTGGAAGGCCCGTTTCCGTGCCGCGCGGATGAGCCTGCCCCGATGGGCGCGTGACGCCCCGAACCACAGCATCTACCGGTCGAACGTCACCGGGACGTGGGAGATCTACACCTGGGACCGCGATACCGGCGCGCAGCGGCAGGTGACCGAGCGGCCCAACGGAACGTGGATCGGCACCATCGACCCGTCTGGTGAATGGGTGTGGTGGTTCGCGGACACGGACGGCGACGAGTTCGGCGTATGGAACCGCATCCCGTTCAACGCGGACAACGGCGCGGACAACGGCGCGGAGAGCGTTCCGGCTGTTCCTGGGTTGGAGCCGTCGTACCCGTCTGGGCTGTCCCTGGGCCGCAATGGTCTCGCCGTGGTCGGACGGACGACAGACCAAGGAAACACGATCCATCTGTGCCGTCCGGACGCGTCGCCAGAGGTGCTCTACCACCACGCAGAAGACGCGCACATCGCCGCGCTATCGCGGGACGAGTCGCTGATAGCGATCGGGCACAGCGAGCACGGCGACAGCCGCCACATGGCGTTGCGCGTGCTACGTCCAGATGGTTCGACGGTCGCCGACCTTTGGGACGGCCCAGGCAAGGGCGTCTACGGCGCCGGATTCGCGCCGGTCGACGGCGATTCGCGGCTGCTCGTCAACCATGAGCGGCGCGGCCGGGACGAGATGCTGATCTGGGACCCGGTCGCCGGTACGGAGCACGAGATCGTCCTCGACCTGCCGGGCGAGATCGGCGCCGACTGGTACCCGGACGGGACGGCGCTGCTGATCTCCCACTCGCATGAGGCGCGCGACGAGCTGTACCGGTACGACCTGTCCGAGGAGTCGCTGACCAGGATCGACACCCCGCGCGGGGTGATCGGCGGCGCGGACGTCCGGCCGGACGGGACGGTCGAGTTCTCCTGGTCGTCCGCCGCCGAGCCACCGGTGATCAGGTCCACGTCCGGTTCGGTGGTGCTCACGCCTCCCCCGCCGGTCGCGCCGCCGTCCGTCCCGGTCGAGGACGTGTGGGTGGACGGCCCCGCCGGGCGCATCCACGCCCTGGTCAGCAGGCCGGAGGGCGACCAGCCGCATCCGGCCGTGTTCGACATCCACGGCGGGCCCACCGCGCAGGACGACGATTCGTTCGTCCCGTCCGCCGCCGCCTGGGTGGACCACGGGTTCGCGGTCGTCCGCGTCAACTACCGGGGGTCGACCGGCTACGGCTCGGAGTGGCGCGACGCCATCGAGGGGCGGGTCGGGCTTACCGAGCTGGAGGACATCAAGGCCGTCCGTGACTGGGCGGTGTCGAGCGGGCTCGCCGACCCGTCGCGGCTCGTGCTGACCGGCGGGTCGTGGGGCGGGTTCCTCACCCTCCTCGGCATCGGCACGCAGCCGGACGACTGGAGCGTCGCGGTCGCCGCCGTCCCGGTCGCGGACTACGTCGCCGCGTACGAGGACGAGATGGAGGGGTTGCAGGCGTTCGACCGTTCGCTGTTCGGCGGCTCCCCGGACGAGGTGCCCGACCGGTACCGCGAGTCGTCCCCGATCACCTATGTCTCGCGGGTGAAGGCGCCGGTGCTGATCCTGGCCGGGGAGAACGACCCGCGCTGCCCCATCCGGCAGATCGACAACTATCTCGGCCGCCTCACCGAGCTGGACAATCCGCACGAGGTGTACCGGTACGAGGCCGGTCACGGGTCGCTCGTCGTCGAGGAGCGGATCACCCAGATGGCCGCCGAAATGGACTTCGCCCGCAAGCATCTCGGTATGTCCTGAACCTCCCGGGGACGGGTGGGGAC
>JBOHBY010000179.1:0-3155 GCA_050698635.1 Spirillospora sp. | reverse complement strand
GCGGCGACGCCGGGCCGACGCTGTCGATCATCGCGGCGCCGCAGGCCCCGTTCCCGGCGACGGCGGACGTGACCGTCGTGCCGTGGCCGCGCAACGAGCTCGGCGCGCTGTCGGGGCTCAAGACGACGTCCTACGCGGAGAACGCGCTGGCGCTCGCCTACGCGGCCGAGCGCGGCGGCGGTGAGGCGATCTTCGGCAACCTGGCCGGGAACCTGTGCGAGGGGACGGGCACCAATATCTTCGTCGTCCTCGGCGGACGGCTCGTCACGCCGCCGCCGACGTCCGGCTGCCTGGCGGGGGTGACGCGCGCGCTGGCGCTGGAGTGGTGCGGCGGCGAGGAGGAGGACGTCGCGCTCGACGACCTGTACCGCGCCGAGGAGGCGTTCCTGACGTCCACGACGCGGGACGTCCAGCCGATCCGCGCGGTGGACGGGACGGTCCTGCCCGCCGCGCCCGGCCCGATCACCACGAAGGCCATGGCCGCGTTCGCCGCCCGCTCCGCGGAGCTCATGGACCCTTGACCCAAGAGGCGATCTCCCGCCCCTTTACATGATCGACTTGTTCGTTCACGCTGAGTGGTGACGCTTGCGGGAGGTCACCCATGGTCTACGGCGGCAGGGACTTCTTAACGAGGCGGATCGGCAGGGTGGCTTCGGTCGCCCTGGCGGGTGCGGTGCTCGCCGGGTGCGGTGGCGGCGGATCCTCGACCGACCCGAACCGGGGCAAGGACGCCACGAGCTTCTCCCTGACGATCACCCGCAACGCCATCGAGGGCGGCAAGAACACCGAAGAGGCGGAGTGGATCACCCGGACGGTGATCCCGCGGTTCGTCGCGGCGCAGAAGGCGAAGGGCGTCACCGCGAAGGTGACGTTCCGCGGCCAGGGCGTGGACGACGAGTCGTACAAGACGAAGCTGGCGCTCGACCTGAAGTCCGGGTCGGGCGCCGACGTCATGGACATCGACGGCATCTGGGTCGGCGAGTTCGCGCAGGCCGGATATCTGAAGCCGTTGTCGGAGGCGGTCGGCGCCCCGGCGGACGCCTGGGACGGCTGGTCGAAGATCCCGCAGACCGTTCAGCGGCTGGCGATGTTCGAGGGCGGGCGCTACGGCGTCCCGCCGGGGACCGACGGCCGCCTGCTCTTCTACAACAAGAAGCTGTTCACGCAGGCGGGGCTCCCGGCCGGATGGCAGCCGAAGAGCTGGCAGGACATCCTCGCGGCGGGCCGCGCGCTGAAGAGGCTCCCCGGAGTGACCCCGATCCAGCTGAACGCGGGCACCGCCATGGGCGAGGCGACCAGCATGCAGGGCGTCCTGCCCATGCTGGCCGCCGCGGGCGCCGAGATCTACGCGGACGGCAAGTGGACGGGCGGCGGCGCGGCCGTCAAGCAGGTCCTCGGCCTGTACGCGCAGATCTACGGGCGTGAGGGGCTCGGCGACCCGAAGCTCCAGCAGGAGGCCAAGGGGCGCGACAAGTCGTTCGAGGAGTTCGCCGCGGGGAAGATCGGCGTCCTGGCGGAGGGCGACTACTTCTGGCGGGACGTCCTCAACCCGAAGACCGGCGTCGCGAGGATGAAGACCCGCGACCAGGACGTCGGCTACGCGCTGATCCCGGCGGTCACACCGGGCGGGGGTGTGCGCGGGCAGTCGTTCGCGAGCATGTCGGGCGGCGCGGTCACCGTCCTGAACCCGGGCACGAAGTTCCCGCAGCAGGCGTTCGAGCTGCTCGCGTTCATGAACTCCCCGGAGATGATCAAGGCGCGGACGGCCGGGACGCCCGAGCTGACGTCCCGCACGGACGTGAACAGGGAGATCCTCGCGGGCGACCCGTTCCTGACGTTCGTGTCGGAGAAGGTCCTGCCCGTCACGTCGTACCGTCCTGGCCTGGCCGTGTATCCGCAGGTTTCGACGGCGTTGCAGGAGGCCACGGCGAGCGTGGTGTCGGGTAAGAGCCCCGACCAGGCCGCCTCCGAATACACGAAGAAGCTCGAAGGGATCGTCGGTGGCGCCGCCAACGTCACCCCGCGCTGAGCTGAGACCCGCCAAGGCCGGGGGCGATGCCGCCGGGCTGGGACGGGGCCGCGCGGCGGCGTTCGTCGCGCCCGCGCTGGTCCTGATCGCGGTGTTCCTCGTGTTCCCCGCGCTCTGGACGCTCTACCTCGGCACGACCGACTACCGGCTCACCGGCATCGCGGCGAGCGATCCGGAGTTCGTCGGCGCGGACAACTACCGCGACGTCCTCGGCGACGGCGACTTCCACCGGTCGCTGTGGCTGACGTTGCAGTTCGTCGTCGGGTCGGCCGTCCTGGGGCAGACCGTCCTCGGGTTCGCGATCGCGTGGGTGATGCGCGACCGGTGGGGCCCGCTGCGGCGGCTGGTGGAGGGGCTGGTGCTGCTCGCGTGGATCCTGCCGGGCTCGGTCATCGCGTTCCTGTGGATCGCGCTGCTCGACCGCGACGGCGGCACCCTGAACGCGCTGCTCGGCACCCCGGGCACGGCGTGGCTGCTCGACCATCCGATGGCGTGCATCGTCGTGTTCAACATCTGGCGGGGCACCGCGTTCTCGATGATGCTGTACGGCGCGGCGATCGGGAACGTCCCGCCATCGCATCTGGAGACGGCGCGGCTCGCGGGCGCGTCCACGTGGCAGACGCTGCGGGACGCGGTCCTGCCGCGCGTGCGGGGCCACATCCTGACGAGCCTGCTGCTGGTCAGCCTGTGGACGTTCAACGACTTCACGCCTTTCCTGATCACCGCGGGCGGCCCGGACGGGCGGTCGGAGATCATGTCGGTGTATGTGTACCGGACGGCGCTCGGCGACGGACGGCTCGGCTTCGGCGCCGCCATCTCCCTGATCATGATCCTGATCAACCTGGTGATCGCGCTGCTGTACCTGCGCGCCCTGCGCGACCGGCGGGCCCAGAGGAAGGGGGCGGTGGCGTGAACGAGACCGTCCGGGAGGCGCTGCGGAGGATCGGGCTGGCCACGTTCGTCTCGGCCGTCCTCGGGTTCTTCTCGCTGCCGCTGCTGTGGCTGGCGTTCGCGCCGTTCGACGCCGACCCCGGCGTTTCGGCGTCGCTGCCCGAGTTCACCTTTCACAACTTCCAGGTCCTGATGGACAACCCGTACGCGCTCGCCTCGCTGCGCAACTCGGCGC
>JBOHBY010000178.1:0-4842 GCA_050698635.1 Spirillospora sp. | reverse complement strand
GTCCGGGACGTGGCGGTTCGCGCGGTGCGCTTCGCCGTGGTGGACCTGGTCGTCCGCGACGTCGTCGTCTTGCGGGCCGCGGTCGTCCGCGACTTCGGCGCGGTCTTCTTCGCCGTGGACGACTTGGACGCCGCCGTCCTGCGCGCGGTGGTGCCGGTGCGCGCCGACGCCGCCGACCGTGACCGGCTCGACGCCGCCGCGGTCCTGCGCGCCGTCCCCGACTTGGACGCCGTCGTCTTCTTCGCCGCGGTGCTGCGCGTCCCGGTGGACTTGGCCGTCGTGGTGATGACCTTCGCCGCCGCGTCCATCGCCTTGGCGGCGTCGGACATCGCCTTGGTCGCGCTGGTCATGGCCTTGGTCATCGCCGTCATGGCCTTCGCCGACGTCGACGCCTTCGTCGCGACGGACTTCAACTGCGTCGCGGCGGTCTTGGCCTGGCTCGCGGCCTTGGTGACGCGGGTCGCGGCGGCCGACGACGTCCGGCTGGACGCGGCGGTCGTCCGCTTCTTCGCGGTGGTGCTCCTGGCCGTCGTGGCGCGCTTGGCCGTGCCGCGCTTGGCGGCGCTCGTCCGGCCGGTCGCCCGGCTGGTCGTCGACCTGGTCGACGCCTTCGCGGCCGAGGTGCGCTTGGCCGCCGGTTTGCGGGCGGCCGTGGACTTGGTGGATCTGCTCTTCGTACGTGTAGCCGTGGTCGGCACTGATCTCCCCCCAGTGATGATCAGTTACGGGGAGATCTATTCCACGCTTTGTGATGCTCTACACACGCGGAGTCATATCAGCTCACACGCCCACCGGATGCCAGACGGTCTTGGTCTCCAGGAACGCCGTCATGCGGGCGGTTCCGGGGTCGCCCGTCCACTCGCGGTTCTCTGGGCGCAGGACGCGTTTGAGGTTCCCGGCGGCCTTGTCCTCCAGGTCGGGGACGTCGTCGCGGGCGGCACCGGTGAGGTCGATGCCGTTGACGTCCATGTGGGAGGCGAGCCACGGCGCGATCTCGCCGCGCCGCCCGGTGAGGACGTTGACGACCCCGCCCGGCAGGTCGGACGTCGCCAGCACCTCGGCCAGAGTGATCGACGCCAGCGGCGCCGGCTCGGACGCGACCACGACGCACGTGTTCCCCGACACGATCACCGGTGCCACCACGGACACGAGCCCGAGCAGCGCGGAGTCGGGCGCGACGACGGCGACGACACCGGCGGGCTCGGGCGTCGAGAAATTGAAGAACGGCCCGGAAACCGGGTTCGAAGCGCCCGCCACGGCAGCAAGCTTGTCGGCCCATCCCGCGTACCAGACCCACCGGTCGATGGCCGCGTCGATCTCGGTCGCGGCGCCGCTCTTGGACGCGCCCGCCCGCCGGAGCTCGTCGGTGAACTGGTCGCGCCGCCCCTCCAGCATCTCGGCGACGCGGTACAGGATCTGGCCCCGGTTGTAGGCCGTGCGTCCTGACCAGCCGGGGGACGCCTTGCGGGCGGCGGTGACGGCGTCGCGCGCGTCCTTGCGGGACGCCTGCGACGCATTGGCGGCGAACCGTCCCTTCGCGTCCGTCACCACGTACGACCTGCCCGACTCCGAACGGGGGAAGGCGCCCCCGATGAACAGCTTGTAGGTCTTGCGAACGGCCAGCCGCTCAGACATCGAGGTAGCCCTCCAGCCCGTGGCGTCCGCCCTCGCGGCCGAACCCCGATTCCTTGTAGCCGCCGAACGGGGAGGCCGGGTCGAACTTGTTGAACGTGTTGGCCCAGACGACCCCGGCGCGCAGGCGTTGTGCCGTCCAGAGGATCTGCGAGCCCTTCTCCGTCCAGATTCCGGCCGACAGCCCGTACGGGGTGTTGTTGGCCTTGGTGACGGCCTCGTCGGGCGTGCGGAACGTCAGCACCGACAGGACGGGCCCGAAGATCTCCTCCCGCGCGATCCGGTGCGACTGGGCCACGCCGGTGAACACGGTCGGCGCGAACCAGAACCCCTGTGCGGGCAGTTCGCACGGCGGCGACCAGCCGGTGGCGCCCTCGGCCTCCCCCGCCGCCGTCAGCTCGCGGATCTTGGCGAGTTGCTCGGCCGAGTTGATCGCCCCGATGTCGGTGTTCTTGTCGAGCGGGTCGCCGACCCGCAGCGTCGCCATCCGCGCCTTCAGCCGCTCCAGGACCTCCTCGGCGACCGACTCCTGGACGAGCAGCCGCGACCCGGCGCAGCACACGTGCCCCTGGTTGAAGAAGATCCCGTTGACGATGCCCTCGACGGCCTGGTCGAGCGCCGCGTCCGCGTAGACGATGTTGGCGGCCTTCCCGCCGAGCTCCAGCGTCAGCCGCTTGCCGGTGCCCGCCAGGACGCGGGCGATCTGCCGTCCGACCTCGGTCGATCCGGTGAACGCGACCTTGTCGATCCCGTCGTGCGCGACGAGCGCCCGGCCGGTCTCCCCCGCGCCCGTGACGATGTTGACGACGCCCGGCGGCAGCTCGGCCTGCCGGCAGATGTCGGCGAACAGCAGCGCGGTCAGCGGCGTCGTCTCGGCGGGCTTCAGCACGACCGTGTTGCCGCAGGCCAGCGCCGGGGCGATCTTCCACGCCAGCATCAGCAGCGGGAAGTTCCACGGGATCACCTGGCCGGCGACCCCCACCGGCTTCGGGTCGGGCCCGAACCCGGCGTACGGGAGTTTGTCGGCCCATCCCGCGTAGTAGAAGAACCAGGCCGCGACCAGGGGGACGTCCACGTCCCGCGACTCGCGGATCGGCTTGCCGTTGTCGATCGACTCCAGCACCGCCAGCTCGCGCGCCCGCTCCTGGATGATGCGGGCGATCCGGTAGAGGTACTTGGCGCGTTCCCGTCCGGGCATCGGGGCCCAGATGGTGTCGAACGCCGTGCGGGCGGCGGTGACGGCGCGGTCGACGTCGCTCTCGTCGGCGCACGCGATGTCGGCCAGCACGCTCTCGTCGGCCGGGTTGATCGACTTGAACGGCGCGCCGTGCCCGTCGACGAACTCGCCGTTGACGAACAGCCCGTAGGAGGCGCGGATGTCGACGACGGCCCGCGACTCCGGCGCCGGCGCGTACTCGAAGGCCCTGCCAGCAGAAACCATGATCAGTCCAGCGTGAAGTAGTCGGGACCGGAATACACGCCGGTGGCGAGTTTGGTGCGCTGCATGAGCAGGTCGTTGAGCAGGCTCGACGCGCCCAGCCTGAACCACTCGGGCGTGAGCCAGTCGGGCCCTGCGGTCTCGTTGACCAGCACCAGGTACCGGATCGCGTCCTTGGTGGTGCGGATGCCGCCCGCCGGTTTGACGCCGACCTGGCGTCCCGTCCGGGCGCGGTAGTCGCGGACGGCCTCCAGCATCACCAGCGTGACCGGCAGCGTCGCGGCGGGCGACACCTTCCCGGTCGAGGTCTTGATGAAGTCGGCCCCGGCCCGCATCGCCAGCCACGACGCCTGCCGGACGTTGTCGAGCGTCGCCAGCTCGCCCGTCTCCAGGATCACCTTCAGGTGCGCGACCCCGCACGCCTGCTTGACCGCCGTGATCTCGTCGAACACCTTCCCGACGTCACCGGCGAGGAAGGCGCCCCGGTCGATCACCATGTCGATCTCGGCCGCGCCCGCCGCGACCGCCGCGCGGGTGTCGGCGAGCTTGGCCTCCAGCGGCGCCCGCCCGGACGGGAACGACGTCGCCACGCTCGCCACCCCGATGCCCGTCCCCGCGAGGGACCGGACGGCGACGTCCACCATGTCCGAGTACACGCACACCGCCGCCACCTGCGGCACCGACGCGTCGGACGGGTCCGGACGGGCCGCCTTCGCGCACAGCGCCCGCACCTTCCCCGGCGTGTCCGCGCCTTCGAGGGTGGTCAGGTCGACCATCGAGATGGCCAGGTCGATCGCCTCGGCCTTGGCCGTGGTCTTGATCGACCGGGTCGCCAGGCGCGCGGCCCGTTCCTCGGCACCCACCTGGTCGACGCCCGGCAGCCCGCGCAGGAAGGCGCGCAGGTCGACCGCGCTGTCCGCCGTGCCGTTCGCCGTGCCGTTCGCCGTGCTGTTCTGAGTCTCCGTTGACACCGTCCCAGCATCGCCGAACTCTGCCCTCGGCACAAAACGGGTGTTCGTTGACAGCGGCCCACGCCAAACAGCTAAAGTACTAACATGATAGTTCTATGGAGGTGGCGATGATCGAGTTCCACCTGGACTCCGAGTCCGGGGTGTCGCCGTACATGCAGCTCGTCCGGCAGGTGAAGCACGCGCTGCGGCTCGACCTGCTGCGGGTGGGCGAGCAGCTCCCCACCGTCAAGGACGTCGTCGCGCAGCTCGCGATCAACCCGAACACCGTGCTCAAGGCGTACCGGGAACTGGAGCGCGAAGGGCTCGTCGTGCCGCGCCCCGGAGTCGGGACGTTCGTGACACGGACGCTCGCGGCCGGTGAGTCGCTCGCCGCCCACGGCCCCCTCCGCAAGGACCTGGAGCGCTGGCTCGCCAAGGCCCGCCTCGCCGGGATGGACGACGAGAGCATCGAGGCGCTGTTCATGACCACATTTCGGTCCGCCCGTCAGGAGGACATAGCGTGACGGTCGCGCTGGAGGCCCAGGGCCTGGGCAAGAAGTACGGGAAGCGGTGGGCGCTGTCCGGCTGCACGCTCGACATCCCCGCCGGACGGGTCGTCGGCCTCGTCGGGCCGAACGGGGCCGGGAAGACGACGCTGCTGAACCTGGCCGTCGGGCAGCTCAGCGCGACCGAGGGCAGCATCCGCGTCCTCGGCGGGCGTCCCGCCGACGGTGCGGCCCAGCTCGCCAAGGTCGGGTACGTCGCGCAGGACACGCCCACCTACGCGGGCCTGACCGTCGCCGACCACCTCAAACTCGGCGC
>JBOHBY010000177.1:0-7866 GCA_050698635.1 Spirillospora sp. | reverse complement strand
ATGCCCTACGACCGCGCGGCCCGCCAGGCGGTGCGCGAGTTCGGCAGCAGCGCCGACCTCGTCCCGCACTGCCAGCGGGAGCTGACGATCGCCCAGGCCAGGCACACCGCGCGGGCCGCCGCGCTCGCCGTCCCGTTCCTGCTCGGCTGCTGGCTGCTGATCTGGACCGCCGGGCTGGACGGCGGCTGGCCCGCCCGGCTGCTTGCCGTCCACCTCGCCGCCGTCGCGACCACCGCCGCGCTCCTCGCCGCGACGACCCTCGCCGCGACCGGCCCGCTCGCCCGCCGCATCCCGACCCCGCCCCGGCTGCCCCTCGCGGTCGCCTGGACCGGCACCACCGCGGGCGTCGCCATGGGCGTCGCGTCCCTCGCCCTCGTCGCCGCCTCCGCCCTGGCCGCGGACTGGCCCCTGATGGTGCTCGCCGGGGCCCTCACCGCCGCGTCGCACGCCATGGTCGCCGCGTCCGCCCGCGCCTGCCGCCGCTGCGCACGCCTCGTCCCGTCCGCCGGATGAACGCGGCCCCGCGACCGGTTAGGCTCCGCGGGTGGACGAGTCCGAGCTCCTGACCAGGGCCGCCGCCGGTGACCACGCGGCGTTCGACGCCCTCGTCGCCCGGTACCGGGGCGAGCTGAAGGCGCACTGCTACCGCATGCTCGGCTCCTTGCAGGACGCGGAGGACGGCCTCCAGGAGACGCTGCTCGCCGCCTGGCGCGGCCTGCCCGGTTTCCAGGGACGCAGCTCGCTGCGCACCTGGCTGTACCGGATCAGCACCAACGCCTGCCTGCGGCTCGCATCAAAACGTCCGCGGCGCGTCCTGTCCCCCGACCACGGCCCGCCGCGCGGCGACGTCCACGACCTGGGCGACCCGGTCCGGGGCCCGGTCTTCCTGGAACCGTGGCCGGACGACGACCTCGTCGGCCCCGTCGCCGGGACCGGCGCGGACGATCCCGCCGCGTCGTTCGCCCGCCGCGAGAACGTGGAGCTGGCGTTCGTCGCCGCGCTCCAACACCTGCCCGCGACCCAGCGGGCGGTGCTGATCCTCCGCGAGGTGCTGGAGTTCTCCGCCGCCGAGGTGGCCGCGTCCCTGGACCTCACGCCCGCCGCCGTGAACAGCGCCCTCCAGCGCGCGCGGAAGGCCGCCCGGGAACGGGTGCCGCCGGCGACCCAGCAGACCGAACTGTCGGCGCTCGGCGCGGACGGACGCCGCGAGCTGATCGACGCGTTCGTCGCCGCCTGGGAACGGGCCGACGTGGACGCCCTGGTCACGCTGCTCGCCGACGACGTCAGGTTCACGATGCCGCCGCTGCCCGCCTGGTTCGACGGCCGCGACGACGTCGTCCGGTTCCTCGCCGAGCGGGTCTTCGAGACGCCCTGGCGGCTCGTGCCCGTCCGGGCCAACGGCCAGCCCGCGTTCGGCTGCTACCAGCGGCGCCCGGACGGCCGCTTCCTGATCGGCGCGATCAACGTCCTCAGCGTCCGCGACGGCCGCATCACCGGGCTCTCCTCGTTCCTCGACCCGGCGCTGTATCCACTGTTCGGGCTCCCAGAAGAATTCTCGCCCTGACCGATGAATCCGCGGCACGCGGTGTCTCTCCCCCTGTGAAACGCGAAACACGAGGAGGAACCGATGCGCAAGCTGATCGTCGCGAACATCGTCTCGCTGGACGGCTACTACGAGGGTCCCGGCAACAACGTCATGGTCCTCCCCTTCGACGAGGCGTTCGACGACTACAACGCCGAACGCCTCCGGGCCGCCGACACCCTCCTGCTCGGACGCGCCAGCTTCGAGGGCTTCAAGTCCTACTGGCCGCCCGTCGCCGACGACCCGTCCGCGTCCGCGGTCGGACGCGAGATCTCCCTGCTCAACAACGCCATCGACAAGGTCGTCGTGTCCGACACGCTCACCCCGGACCGGCTGTCGCCGTGGCGCGACACCGAGATCGTGGCCCGCGCCGACGCCCACGCCCGGGTCGCCGCCCTCAAGGAGGCACCGGGCAAGGACATCCTGACCTTCGGCAGCCGCACGCTGTGGAACGACCTGCTGACCGCGGGCCTGGTCGACGAGCTGCACCTCATGATCGGACCGACCCTCCTCGGCGCCGGAACCCCCGTGTTCGGCGGCCGGTCACCCGTCGATCTCCGGCTCCTGGAGGCCCGCCCCCTCCCCGGCCGGCACCTCGTCCTCGCCCGCTACGCCCCGGCCTGACCGTCCTCGGGACGGCGGGGGCACGGGGAGACCGGCGACACCCTGCAAGGCCCGTCCGACGATCAGCACGCCGAGCGAACCGCCCCCGCCCGCTACTACCTGGTCTTCATCGACCTCGTCCTAGGACGGATCCACCGCGAACTGCACGGCGACGTCGCGGGCGTGCACCGGGACGCCAGCCTGGAGGCGACCGACGGCCGCCCCGGCGACCACCCCCGGCTCACCGCCGCCGCCCCCTGACCCCGGCCACCCGATCAACTGATGCGGGCCTTCAGCAGGCAGAACTCGTTGCCCTCGGGGTCGGCGAGGACGTACCAGCTCTCCTCACCCGTCTGCCCGACGTCGGCATGCCGCGCGCCCGCCGCCAGCAGCCGTTCGAGCTCGGCCTCCTGGTCGCGGTCGGTGGCGTTGACGTCGATGTGCAGCGGCAGCTTGGCGAGCCTGGGGTCGTCGCCGCGGCTGAGGACCAGCGTCGGCTGGAGTCCGCCGAAGCCCTCCTCGGGACCGATCTCGACGTCGCCGTCCTCCCGGTGCAGCACCACGAACCCGAGCACCTCGCACCAGAACTCCGCCAGCGCCTCCGGGTCACGGCAGTCGAGCACGAGCTCGCTGATCCGGCACGCCACCTCAGGCACCCCATTCCGTTTCCGGGACAAGATCGACAATCAATCCGCACAGTAGCAGCGCGCGGTCACCCGTCCCCGGAATCGTCGGTGGCCCCGCCTAGGGTCGTGGCCCATGGATCTCGAACTCGCAGGACGGAAGGCGCTGGTCACGGCGAGCAGCAGCGGCATCGGCGCGGCAGTGGCCGCACGCCTGGCGGCCGAGGGCTGCGCGGTGCTGGTACACGGCCGGGACGCGGCCCGCGCGACCACGGCCGCCGACCGACTACGGTCAACAGGCGCCACAGCAGCCACCGTCCTCGGCGACCTCACCGACCCCGATGCGGCGTCCGAGGTCGCCGCCCAGGCCGCCGCGTGGGGCGTGGACATCCTGGTCAACAACGCCGGACCGGTCGCCGAGCACAGCTGGGAAGACGCCGAACCCGCCGCCTGGCTGACGGCGATGAACGGCAACGTCCTCTCGGCCGTCCGCATGATCCAGGCCGTGCTGCCGGGGATGCGCGAGCGCGGCTGGGGCCGGGTCATCAACCTGGGCAGCCGGACCGCGACCACTCCCCTGCCCAACCTGGTCGATTACTCGGCGGCCAAGGCCGCGGTCGTCAACCTCACCACGAGCCTGTCCCGGCACCTGGCGGGCACGGGCATCACCGCCAACACCGTCAGCCCCGGCGTGATCGTCACCGAAGGCATGCGCAAGATGTTCGAGGACGGTGCCGCCCGCCGCGGCTGGCCCCAAGACTGGGCCGAACTGGAACCCCTGGTGACGGCCGAGTACGCGCCCAACCCGACCGGCCGCCTCGGCACCGGCGACGACATAGCCGCCACGGTGACATTCCTGGCCAGCCCCCTAGCGAGCTACATCAACGGGATCGACCTCCGCGTGGACGGCGGCCTCGTCCCCGTCCCCTGATCTGGACGAGTGGGCACTTGCCCACTAGGGTCACCACATGCCCACAGACCCGCCGGAGAAGTCACCCGCGACCGAGCCGCACCAGCACCGGCAGGTGGCCGAATCGTTCGGCACGGACGCCGAACGCTACGACCGCACCCGCCCCCGCTACCCCGCCGAGCTGATCGAGCGGATCATCGCCGCCGCGCCGGGCCGCGACGTCCTCGACGTCGGCTGCGGCACCGGCATCGCCGCCCGCCAGTTCAGGGACGCGGGCGCCGAGGTGCTCGGCGTGGAACCCGACGCGCGCATGGCCGACCTGGCACGGCGCCACGACATCAAGGTCGACGTCGCGACGTTCGAGACCTGGGACCCGGCGGGCCGTGAGTTCGACGCGGTCGTCGCCGCCCAGGCCTGGCACTGGATCGACCCGGTCGCCGGGGCGGCCAAGGCGGCCCGAGTCCTGCGTCCCGGCGGCCTACTGGCGGTGTTCTGGAACGCGCACCAGCTCCCGTCCGAGGTCGCCGAGGCCCTAGCCGCAGCCTGCAAACAAGTCATCCCGGACGCCCCGATCGACTTCGGCGCGTTCACGAAGTCGGCCGTGGACGTCTACACCCCCGGACTGGACAAGGCCGCCGACGGCCTACGCCAAGCGGACGCGTTCGGCGAACCAGACCGCTGGCGCATCGATTGGGACTGGACCTACACCCGCGACGCGTGGCTGGACCAGCTCCCCACCTTCGGCGTCCTCACCCGCCTCCCCCCAGCCAAACTGACGGAAGTAACCGACATCGTCGCCCCCGCCATCGACCACTTGGGCGGCGCCTTCACCATGACCTACACCACCCTCGCGATCATCGCCCCCCACCGCTGAACGCGACCGATCCCGCCGCTCCAGCAGGTCGAGAACCGGGTCAAAGTGATCCTCGCCGCTGCTCCCGCGCCTCACCGAACGCCGCCCGCGCCGACTCGGCCAGCACCCTCGCCAATTCGTCAAGCGAGGTCGTGCGCACCGCTCTTCACTTCGTCCAGGAAGACACCCCACGCGGACGGTGTGAAGCCCAGCACCGGCCCGGACGGATCCTTGGAGTCACGCGCCGCGACCACTTCCCCTACCCCCGCCACCTCGACACACTGGGTGCCCTGCCCACCGCTGCGACTACTGGTCCGCCACACGGCATTAAGAAGGTCCTGATCGCTCATAGATCGGACAATATACGTTCGATCAGCATCCGGGAATCGGTTTGGGACAGAGCGATCTTCCGAAGCTGGTCGAAGGTATGTTTGTAATGGTCGACGTCTGACGGCTCGTCCACGTACCAGCTGCGCGCAAGGCTGTCGATCGCCACTACCTCAAGTATGGCGTCGGGCTTGATCCCCAGGATCGTGAAGGCGCCCTCGCATCCAGGATGAGCCCCTGCCGAGAAGGGGAGGACATGGAGCGCGAGGTGCGGGAGCTCCGCCATCGTGAGCAGCTTGAGTAGCTGACCTCGCATGACCACTGGGCCGCCCATCAGCTGGCGTAACGCGGTTTCGCCGAGTACGACCGATATGCTCGGCGGCTCCTGTTCGTGCAGTCGCTGGCGACGCAGCCTGAAGCTGACCTCCGTCTCAATGTCGCGCGGGCTGCGGAGCTCACTTCCAGAAGCGGTGACGACTGCCCGCGCATACTCCTCCGACTGCAGAAGACCGTGCACCAGCAACGGCTGGTAAATCCAAGCGTGCGACGCGTCGGATTCGAGGGAGGCGAAGTCGACGACGCCGGGCTCCATGCGTTCGTGGAAGTCATGCCACCAGCCGTTCTGGCGCCCCTGAGCGGCGAGGGAGAGCAGGCGTTTGCCGACGAGTTCGTCTGTAATGCCATACATGTCCAGGATGTGCTTGAGGTCGCGGGGGCGGATGGCGCGATGGCCGTTCTCGTACGCGCTAAGCGATGCTTGCGAACGGTCCAGGAGGCGACCGGCGGCACCCTGCGTCAGGCTGCGATCCTCCCGGAACTTCTTCAGGGCATCGCCGATCCTTAGGCGACGATAGGTCTGCCGGTCTTCGCTTTTCATACACCAAACGATGTCACTCTGGGTACAAGATCGGTACACGTCCGTGAAGGTTAGACATATTCGTTCTTAGAGCTATCGCGGTGTCCGATGGCTTGATCATCAAATATGTCCAACCTTCTCGAACTGTGTTGTCGGGGTCACGGAGGGCGATCAGCCTTGGCGGGTGACAATCGGAGGAGGAATCACGATGACCACCCGCGAGGCTGGGGAACTGCAACTTCTCGCCGTACTGACCCTTCCGGGCGTGGAGCGTTCCGTCCGGTACGCGCGGCTGTTCCTGCGCGACACGCTCGTTCCGGAGCATCTCTCGCCCGGCGGTGAGTTGCTGGGTGACATGGCGCTCGTGGTGGACGAGTTCGCCGTCAACGGAATCCGGCACACCGCGTCCGGACGGGGTGGGCAGATCCACATCGCGCTGTGGACCGGAGAGGGCGTCCTGCGTGCCGAGGTGAGCGACGACGGGGCGGGCGGCGCGCGGCCCATTCTGCGGAACGCGCAGGACGAGAGCGGGCGCGGCCTCCACATCGTCGAGGCGCTCGCATCCCGGTGGGGGCACCGCGCCGACGGGGCCTGCACCACGGTGTGGGCCGAGTTCCCCGCCCCCGGCGGCAGGTCGTCCGCGCGAGCCGGTTCAGCCGTCGCCGGACAAGGGGTACTCCATGGAGACGCCGTCTAGGACGACGCCGTTGGGCAGCGGTACGCGGGTAGGCCGTAGTTCGCGGAACCCGAAGGACCGGTAGAGCGGGACGCCCGGCAGGGTGGCCATCAGGACCAACGCCCGGAACCCTTCGGCCCTGGCGGCCTGCTCGGACCTGGCGAGGATCTCGCGTCCCAGACCCCGGCGGGTCCAGTCGCTTCGCACGAACATCGCCCGTACACGCGCGGGCTCGGTCGCCGGGTCGAGCAGACGGCCGTCCGTGGGCGCGTCGCCCGAACCGGTGTACAGCTTGTCCCGCCTGCTCCAGCCGCCGCAGGCGACGATCTCCCCGCCCGTCTCGTGCACGTAGTAGGTCCCGTCGTCGATCAGCATCGTGTCGGGCTCGGTGAGATACCGGGCGGCGGCGGCCGTCTCACGTTCGTCATGAAAGCGAGGGAACACGTCGAGCACGGACGAGCGCATGAGCGCGGCGATCTCCGGCACGTCCGGTCTCACGGCCTTACGCAGCATTGGCGATCCTTTCGCTGGTTCGGTCAGCGGTCTTGGTTCCGCAGGACGTCGCAGAGGGCGTGGAGGGCGGCCGGGTAGGCGGAGCCGACGGGGGTGCTGTAGCCGATGATGAAGCCCTGCGGGCGGGCGGAGGGGTCCTGCCAGTGGCCGCGGAGGGGCATCAGGGCCAGGCCGACGGACTCGGCGCGGTTCATGATCGTGGGTTCGTCGGGGCCGTCGTCCGGGAGGAGGACGAGGGCGTGCAGCCCGGCGGCGATGCCCTGCACGCGGACGTGCGGGGCCCGTTCGCGCAGCATCGCGGCCAGGAGGTCGCGGCGGCGGCGGTAGCGGAGCCGGGACGCGCGGACGTGGCGGTCGTAGGCGTGCGTGCCGATGAGGTCGGCGAGGACGAGCTGTCCGAGCGACTGGGTGTGCGCGTCGGCGAGGCGCTTGGCCTCCGCGACGGGTTCGACCAGGTGAGCGGGCAGGACGAGCCAGGCCAGGCGCATCGCAGGGGCGAGGGTCTTGGACGCCGTCCCGGCGTAGACGACGTGGCCGGGCGCCGTGCCCTGGAGGGCGCCGACCGGGTGGCGGTCGAAGCGGAACTCGCCGTCGAAGTCGTCCTCGATGATCGTCGCGCCGGTGGCGCGGGCCCAGGCGGTGAAGGCGTGGCGCCGGTCTGGATGGAGGGTCGCGCCTGTTGGGTACTGGTGCGCCGGGGTCAGGACGGCCGCGTCGGCCGTGGTGAGAGGCTCGGGGCGGGCGCCCAGGTCGTCCACGGGCAGCGGAACGATCTTCAGGCCGTGGTGGCGGACGATCTCGCGGTGGAACGGGTGGCCTGGTTCCTCCATCGCGATCGTGGTCGTGCCGGTGGCGGAAAGGGCTTGGGCCAGCAGGCCGAGGGTCTGCGCGTAGCCGGACGTGACGACGATCCTGGACGGGTC
>JBOHBY010000176.1:0-2601 GCA_050698635.1 Spirillospora sp. | reverse complement strand
GGAGATCGCCGACGACCAGCCGCCCCTGCCCACCCCCGCTGACCGCGACGACCGCGACGACCGCGACGACCGCGACGGCCGCGGCGCGGAGCCCACACCGGACTCCGGGATCGACTGGGCCGACGACGACGAGCTGTTCGAAGCGCTCGACAACGAACTGGGCATCTCCTAGCACCGTGACCCGCGATGGCATCGGGATTGGCTGATATTCGATGGCGAACGACGACAAGCTGCGCGGCTACCTCCAGCGCGCCACCACCGAACTGAAGAACACGCGGCGCCGCCTGCGGGACATCGAGGCCCGCGAGCACGAACCGGTCGCGATCGTGGGCATGGCGTGCCGCTACCCCGGCGGCGTCGCGTCGCCCGAGGACCTGTGGCGGCTGGTGGACGGCGGCGTGGACGCCGTCACGGAGTTCCCCGCCGACCGCGGCTGGAACGTCGACGAGCTGTTCGACCCGACCGGCGACAGGCCGGACACCAGCTACGTGAACCTCGGCGGCTTCCTGCACGACTCGGCCGAGTTCGACGCCGGGTTCTTCGGGATCAGCCCCAACGAGGCCCTCGCCATGGACCCGCAGCAGCGGCTGCTGCTGGAGACGTCCTGGGAGGCGTTGGAGCGGGCTGGGATCGACCCCGGGTCTTTGCACGGAAGCTCGACCGGAGTCTTCGCGGGCCTCGTCTACCACGACTACGCCGCCAGCCATAACACAGGCGCGTTCGTCTCGGGTCGCATCGCCTACACGCTGGGTCTGGAGGGCCCGGCGGTGACGGTCGACACGGCGTGCTCGTCGTCGCTGGTCGCGCTGCATCTGGCCGTCCAGGCGCTCCGCCGCGGCGAATGCTCGCTGGCGCTCGCCGGCGGCGTGACCGTGATGGCGTCGCCGGACACCTTCGTCGACTTCAGCCGCCAGCGCGGCCTGGCCCCTGACGGCCGGTGCAAGTCGTTTGCGGCGGGGGCGGACGGGACCGGCTGGGGTGAGGGCGCCGGAATGCTCCTGGTGGAGCGCCTGTCGGACGCTCAGCGCAACGGGCACCGGGTGCTGGCGGTGGTGCGAGGCACGGCGGTCAACCAGGACGGCGCATCGAACGGGTTGACCGCGCCGAACGGGCCGTCGCAGCGTCGGGTGATCGGCCAGGCGCTCGCGGACGCGCAGATCCCCGCCAACCAGGTCGACGCGGTCGAGGCCCACGGCACCGGGACGACGCTGGGCGACCCGATCGAGGCGCAGGCGCTGCTGGCGACGTATGGGCAGGACCGTCCCGAGGGACGCCCTTTGTGGCTGGGTTCGATCAAGTCGAACATCGGCCACGCGCAGGCGGCTGCCGGTGTCGCCGGGATCATCAAGATGGTCGAAGCGATGCGGCACGGCGTGCTGCCGAAGACGCTGCACGTTGACGCCCCGTCCCCGGAGGTGGACTGGTCGGCGGGCGACGTCGAGCTGCTGGCCGAGGCGCGCGAGTGGACGGCGGACGGGCGTCCGCGTCGCGCCGGGATCTCGTCCTTCGGCATCAGCGGCACCAACGCCCACGTGATCATCGAAAAGGCGCCGGAGGCCGCCGAGTCCGCCGAGGAGACCAGTGGCGACGGCGTCGGTGACGCGGCGCCCGTCGCATGGACACTGTCCGCGCGGAGCCGGGACGCGCTGCCCGCGCAGGCCGAACGGCTGCTGTCCTTCCTCGGCGAGCGCCCCGACCTGAACCCGATCGACGTGGCGTTCTCGCAGGCCACCACGCGCGCCGCGCTGGAGCACCGCGTGGTGGTCGTGGGCCGCGACCACGCCGACCTGCGACGCGGCCTGACGGCTCTGGCGGCGGACGAACGCGGCTCCGGAATCGTCCACGGAAACGCTCGCACGACAGGCACCACAGCATTCCTGTTCTCGGGTCAGGGCGCGCAGCGGCTGGGGATGGGCCGGGAGCTGTATGAGGCGTTCCCGGTGTTCGCCGAGGCTTTTGACGCGGTGTGCGCCGCTCTGGACGGGCATCTGGATCGGCCGGTTCGGGAGGTGGTCTGGTCTGAGGTTGAGCTGCTCGATCAGACGGTGTTCACGCAGGCTGGGCTTTTCGCGGTTGAGGTGGCGTTGTTCCGGCTCCTGGAGTCGTGGGGTGTGCGTCCCGATTTGTTGGCTGGGCATTCGATTGGTGAGTTGGCGGCTGCGCATGTGGCCGGGGTGTGGTCGCTGGGGGATGAGGCGAAGCTGGTGGCGGCGCGGGGGCGGTTGATGCAGGCGTTGCCGGCTGGTGGTGCGATGGCGGCCGTGCAGGCGACGGAGGACGAGGTCGTCGGGCTGCTCGGTGATGGGCCGGTGGCGGTCGCGGCGGTGAATGGTCCGGCGTCGGTGGTGGTGTCGGGGGTTGAGGGCGAAGTCGTCCGGGTTGTTGATCACTTCATGGGGGTGGGGCGGAAGGCGTCGCGGTTGCGGGTGTCGCATGCGTTCCATTCGCCGTTGATGGATCCGATGCTGGACGAATTCCGGGGTGTGGCCGAGAGCCTCACGTATGGGTCGCCGAGTGTTTCGATTGTGTCGATGTTGACTGGGCGGGCCGTGTCGGCGGAGGAGCTTGGTTCGCCGGGGTATTGGGTGCGGCATGTGCGGG
>JBOHBY010000175.1:0-2252 GCA_050698635.1 Spirillospora sp. | reverse complement strand
CCCTCACGGTCAGCGACGACGGCGGCACCGCGTCCCGCCCGCCCGCTCCCGGCGGCGGGTTCGGCCTCATCGGAATGCGGGAACGCGCACAGTCCGCCGGCGGCCGGCTCCGGACGGGCCACCGTCCAGGAGGCGGCTTCGCCGTCACCGCCGAACTGCCCATCCACTCCTGAAGGCCCTGATGACCATTCGTGTCCTGCTCGCCGACGACCAGACCCTGCTGCGGGCGACGTTCCGGATCCTGATCGACTCCTGCGAGGACATGGAGGTGGTCGGCGAGGCCGCCGACGGCGCGCAGGCCGTCGAGCTGGCCCGCGAGCACCGTCCCGACATCGTCCTCATGGACATCCGGATGCCCGGCACCGACGGACTCGCCGCGACCGAGGCCATCTGCGCCGACCCGGACCTGCGGGACGCCCGCGTCCTCATCCTCACCACGTTCCAGACCGACGAGCACGTCGCCCGCGCCCTGCGCGCCGGTGCGAGCGGCTTCCTCGGCAAGGACGTCTCCGCCGACGGGCTCCTCGACGGCATCCGCACCGTGGCCTCCGGTGACGCGCTGCTGTCCAGCACGGCCACCCGCTCGCTCATCGGCCGCTTCCTCGCCGCGCCCGAACCCGGCGCGGACGCGGCGCTCCCCGAGAACCTGGCCGCCCTGACCGCGCGCGAACGCGAGATCACGCTGCTGGTCGCGGACGGGAAGTCCGACACCGAGATCGCGGCGGAGCTGTACCTCAGCCCGCTGACCGTCCGCACCCACGTCCAGCGCGCGAAGACGAAGCTGTCGGCCCGCGACCGCGCCCAGCTGGTCGTGATCGCCTACCGTTCGGGCCTCGCCCAGGCCCCCCGCTGAGCGCTCCAGGCGGCGGCGGTTCGGTCAGCAGTCGGCGAGGAGTTTGGAGAGGTAGTCCTCGTAGAGGGGGACGTGGGCCTCGTCGATCACGCTGGAGTGGTCTTCGGGGAGCAGGTCGAGCAGGCTGCGGACGTCCCAGTACGGGTCGTGCGGGTGCCCGCCGGAGACCTGGTCGAACGAGCGCAGGAACCGGTCGGCGACGGACGTGCCGTAGCGGAGCGCGAGACCGCGGCGCATGTGCGCGATGTCGACGGCGATCGGGCCGGACGAGGCGTCCGACCAGTCGACGACACCGGTGAGCTTGCCGTAGGACCAGAGCGTGTTGTCGGCGTGGTAGTCGCGGTGGATGAACCGGACCGGCGCCTCGGGCGCGGGCCTGGCCGCGACCTCGAAGGCGCGTTCCCACAGGTCGGGGCGGTGCGCGTGCTTGGGCGGGCACCGCTGGTCGAGCCGGTTGTAGGGGACGTACGGCGGCATCGTGGCCGCGCCGTTCAGCGTGTGCACCGACAGCAGCGCGGCGGCCAGCTGAATGAGGTACTCGGGCAGGTCGTCGGGCGACGGGCGCGGCGGGTGGCCGGACAGGCGGGTGATGAGCAGCGCGGGGACGTCGCAGCGGGCACCGGCGGGGTCGGCGGCGACCAGGGCCGGGGTGGGGATCTCGGACGCGGCCAGCAGCGCCAGCGCGGCGATCTCGCGCTCGGGGGAGAACTCGGTGCCGTGCGGGCGGTGCGCCGGGTCCGGCTCGCCGGACGTCCAGCGGCGCAGCACGAGCCGGTGCGCGCTGCCTGAGCGGCTCTCGACGACGAGCGCGTGGTTGGCGTGCGCGGCACCCCCGAGCGGCCGCACCATGCGGACCTCGGCGCCCTTGCCCAGACACTCCTCGACCCAGCGCAGGGTCGTGTCGCCGGGTGGTGCTCCGGTCGGCAGGCGGAGAGCCGGTGTGGTGCGAGTCACCTGAACCATGAAAACGGATTCCGAAGGGTATTGGGAGTGATTTTGCGAAGACGGAACGTAACAAGGTGCACGTCATCGCGGTGCCATGGTGAAGCACCTTCGGTCGTAACACCGGTTTGCCGGACAAACATCGCGGATTCCCACGGGTATCCAGTCACCCCGGAAACGGACCGGGTGGGGCCGAGACGACCCCACCCGTCCTATTGCGCGCTGGTTAGTCCTTCGTCTCCCTACGAGGGCGCAGGAGCGCCTCGGCGAGGGCGAGCATCGTCTCCTCCAGGGTGGACAGCCGCTTCAGCACGTCCTCGTGCACGGCGTTGACCTGCTTGGAGACGTCGTCGTGGACGCCGTCGACCTTGCGGCCGACCTCGTCCTCGACATGCGCGAAACGCTTGGCGAAGTCGGCCGTCGCGGCCTCGGCACGGCGTCCGGCCTCGTCCTGCAT
>JBOHBY010000174.1:0-2029 GCA_050698635.1 Spirillospora sp. | reverse complement strand
GTGCTACCCCTCCCGGCACCGCCGGAGCCCCCCGTCCCACCCGCTCGCTGAGTGCGGCGAGCCGGTCGGCGGGCCCGTCGTGCTCAGCTCGCGCGCGACCACAGGACGGGCTGGTCGCCACCGCCGTCCACGCTGCGGCCGACGCCGAGCAGCGTGTTCTTGAAGGCCGCGAGGCCGGTGATCTCCTGGTCTCCGGCGCCGCCGAGGCCGGTGCCGCCGGGAATCTCGGCGGTCCAGGACGTGCCGTCCTTGGAGGTCCACGACACGACGTCCGTGGAGCCCGCGGGTCCGGTCGTCCCGGTGGCGGCGAACCCGTTCGGCGTCGCGGTCAACGCGGTGACGGAGACGACCGTGTCCCCGCTCGGGGACTCCAACCGCCTCCAGGTCCGGCCGGCGTCGGTGGAGACGTAGCCGAGCCAGTTCAGTCCCTGCTGCGTCGCCGCGATGCCGGTGGTGACGAGCGTGTTCCCGCGGACGGCGACCTGGGTGAGGTGGCCGGCGGTCACGCCCGCGGGCAGCGGGAGCTGCCGCAACGTCCACTTCCTGCCATCGGGCGACGACCACACCGAGGGCTGGTTGCCCCTGGGGCTCTGGCTGCCGCCGACGGCCGTGTAGCCGAACGAGCCGGCGGCGACGTCCAGGCTCCAGCGGGCGGCGTCCTTGGCGCCTTGGAGCATCTTCGCGTCGGCGCCGGCGCCGCGCTCCCAGCTCTTGAGGTCCTTGGTGAACCAGATGGCCGCCGAGTAACCCTGTGTCCCGACGATCGCGTATCCGGCGTTCCCGGCCGCGCTGGCGTAGGTGATCGGTGTTCCGTCCCCGCTGCCCGCGAAGACGGCCGCGGAGTCGGCGGCCTCCCAGGTCCCGCCGTCCTTGGACGTGACGACCAGCGGCCGCCGCGGAGCCGCCTGGTCGTAGCCGACCGCCAGCCAGCCGGACGCGCCGCCGACGATGTCGTTCAGCTGCTGGGGCCCCGGCCGCGTGAACGCGGCGCCGAGCCCTTGGGCGGCCTTCCAGGTCGAGCCGTCCTGCGACGACCACACCGCGGCGTCGCCGCGCGCGCTGCCCACGGCGATGGCGAGGGAGTCCGTCGCGCCGACCGACCGGACCGCGTGGTCGGGCCGGATCACGCCGCTCAGCTTCGTGAGGTCGAGGGGGACGGCGGTGCCCGCCGCGTCCCAGACACCGAGCATCGGGTCGGTGTCGCCGCCGCCCGGCTCATGGCCGCCGACGATCGTCTGGCCGCCGGCCAGCGCGGCGCCCGTGAACTCGCGGCCCGGTTTCGCCTCGGCGGTTCCCGCGTCCTTCCACACCGCGCCGTTCGCGCTGCGCGACACCAGCACGTCCCGGGCGCGGACGACGACGGCCGCGTAACCGCCGCCGTCCCCGACGACGCGGGCGGTCCGGTCGTAGGCGGACGTCTGCAGCGCGCCCGCCTGCTTCCAGGACCTGCCGTCCTGGGATACGTACGCCTGCCCGTAGGACTTTCCGGACGTCTTGATCTCGCGCATGGCCAGGAACCCGGCCGGGCCGCCGCCGACCATGAGGCCGCGGCTGCCCTTGGGGACGGGCACGTTGGACGTCGACCAGGTCCGGCCGCCGTTCTCGGAGCGCCAGACCACCCGGTAGGGGCCGGGCTTGCCGGAGTTGGGTGTGACGAGCCCCTCCAGCAGGATGACGTTGCCGCTGGCGGCGGCCTCGACCAGCGAGAACCTGCCCTTGCTGACCTGGACGCCGATCTGGCCGCCGACCCGCGCCTCCCAGCGCCGGCCGTCGCTGGAGAGCCACACGGCCGGCTGGGCGTCGGTGAAGTCGCCCTTCTTGGAGTTCGCGCCGATGGCGAGGTAGCCGGCGCCGGTGGCGGTGATCCGCCGGACTCGGTTGCCCGGTCCGAACACGTCGCCGACGGCGTCGGGCTGCCTGCGCCACTGCCGGCCGTCCTCGCTGGTCCACACCGCGCCGCCGAGTCCGGGACGCGAGCCGATGGCGACCCAGCCGCGCGACGAGCCGCCGACGGCCTCGGGGACCGCGC
>JBOHBY010000173.1:0-1752 GCA_050698635.1 Spirillospora sp. | reverse complement strand
CTCCCGGACCCTGGCCCGCGACCCGTTCACCCTCGGCGTCGCGTCCGGCGACCCCGACCCGGACGGCTTCGTCCTCTGGACCCGGCTGGCCCTCGACCCCATCGCCGAGGACGGCCTCGGCGGCATGCCGTCCCGGACGGTCCCCGTCCACTGGGAGCTCGCGTCCGACGAGCGCTTCCGCCGTGTCGTGCGCCGCGGCACCGCCGCCGCCCGCGCCGGCTCCGCGCACTCGGTCCACATCGAGCTGAACGGCCTGCGCCCCGGCACCGAGTACTGGTACCGCTTCCGCGCCGACGGCCACGTCTCCCCGGTCGGACGGACCCGCACCGCCCCCCACCCCACGACCTACGGGCCCGCCCTCGCCATGGCCTTCGTGTCCTGTTCCCAGTACGAGCACGGCTACTTCACCGCCTACCGGCGGCTCGCCGAGGAGAACCCCGACCTGATCCTGCACCTCGGCGACTACCAGTACGAGTACAAGAAGGGCGTCTACACCATCCCGGGCGGCAACGTCCGCGACCACGAGGGCCCCGAGACCGTCACGCTGGCGACCTACCGGCAGCGGCACGCCCAGTACAAGTCCGACACCGACCTCCAGGCCGCGCACCACGTCGCGCCGTGGCTCGTCGTGTGGGACGACCACGAGATCGAGAACAACTGGGCCGACGACGTTCCCGAGGCGAACTCCGACACCCCGACGCCCGAGGCGTTCCGCGTCCGCCGCGCCGCCGCGTTCCAGGCCTACTACGAGAACATGCCGCTGCGCCGCCGCTCCGTTCCGCGCGGCCCGGACATGCAGATGTACCGGCGGGTCGGCTGGGGACGGCTCGCCAACTTCCACATGCTCGACACCCGCCAGTTCCGCGACGACCAAGCCTGCGGCGACGGCTACAAGGACTGCCCCGACGCGCTCGACCCGAAGCGCTCCATCACCGGCGACCAGCAGGAACGCTGGCTGCTCGACGGGTTCCGCCGCTCCCGCGCCCACTGGGACGTCCTCGGCCAGCAGGTGTTCTTCGCCCAGCGCGACAACACCGCCGGGCCCGTCAAGAAGACCTCGATGGACTCCTGGGACGGCTACGCCGCGTCCCGCGACCGGATCACCAAGGGCTGGCTGGACGCCAACGTCCGCAACCCCGTCGTGCTCACCGGCGACGTCCACGCCCACTGGGCGAGCGACCTGAAGGCGAACTACGACGACCCCGACTCCAAGAAGGTCGGCGCCGAGCTGGTGTGCTCGTCCATCACCAGCACCGGCGACGGGACGGACTCCAACCCCGCCGACCACCCCTTCCTCAAGATCAACCCGCATCTGCGCTTCTACAACAACCAGCGCGGCTACGTCCTCACGAAGATCGACAAGGACGGGTTGAAGGCCGACTTCAAGACGCTGCCGACCGTCAAGACGCACGACGCGCAGGCGTCGATCAAGGCGACGTTCGTCGTCGAGGACCGCGAGCCCGGCGTCAAGCAGACCTACCTGCGCCCCTACGACGCGCCGAAAGCGGCCGCGCGCTCACAGTCGGACGACGAGCTGATCCGCCAGACCATGCGCAACGAATCCCAGCCCTAGCCATCCCGCACAGGCCATGCCGCACGGGCCATCCCGCACGGGGGCCGCGCGGCCGGGACGCTCGCCACGAAGCGAGCGCTCCTCGAGCATTCGCTCGAGGCCGCGACGAAGCGCGTGCGGCCGCTGCTCATGACCGTGCTCGCCAACGTGTTCGGCCTGCTCCCGATCCTGTTCGACGA
>JBOHBY010000172.1:0-3034 GCA_050698635.1 Spirillospora sp. | reverse complement strand
GGTGTGGGGGGTCGCCCCCCCACAAAGAGCAGGTATGAGCGACATTACGGCGGAGGTCGTCCGGATGCTGATCGACGTGGTGGGGGAGGACTTCCTCCTCGACGTGGAGATCGGCCCGGACACCACGTTCGGCGACGACCTCGGCCTGGAGAGCATCGAGTTCGTCGCGCTGGTCGACCGGCTCCGCGCCCACTACGGCGACCGCGCCGACTTCCCCTCGTTCGTCGCCGCCCTCGACCTCGACCGGCTCGTGAACCTGACCGTCGGCGACGTCGTCGACCACATCGCCGCCCAGGAGCGGGCGCATGCCTGAGGTGACCGCGCGCGGTGTCCGGTTCCACGTGCAGACCTGCGGGACGGACGGGCCCGTCGTGGTGTTCGTCCACGGTCTCGCCATCGACAACCTGTCGAGCTTCTACTACACGCTCGCCTGGCCGGTCGCCGAGGCCGGAGCGCGGTGCGTCCTGTACGACCTGCGCGGGCACGGCCGCACCGAGCGCCCGCCGACCGGATACGGCGTGCCCGACGCGGTCGCGGACCTCTTCGCCGTCCTCGACGCCCTGGGCCACCACCGCGTTCACCTGGTCGCCAACAGCTTCGGCGGCACCGTCGCGCTGACCGCCGCCCTCACCCGCCCCGGTCGGGTCGCCGGGCTCGTCCTCATCGACGCGCACGGCCCCGGCGACGGGCCCGACTGGAACCGCGACTTCCTCAACAGGCTGGCGCAGTCGGCGCTCAAGCTCGAATACGAGTGGACCGACGACGCGGCGGCCGACCCGATGCTCGACGCCAGGGAACGCCGCAGGAGCCGGGCCGCCACGGGCGCGAACGCGCTGCTCAACGGCACGACGCTGCTGGACGACCTCGCCGCGATGGAGCCCGTCCGTCCCGCGGCCCTCGCCGCCCTGGCCTGCCCCGTCCTCGCGATCTACGGCGAGCGCTCGGACATGGCGGACGCCGGGCGGCTCCTGCGCGACAACGTCCCCGACTGCGCGCTGCACACCCTGACCGGTTACGCCCACATCCTCCTCCCGGACGGCACGGCCGAGATCCTGGAGGTCCTGTTGCCCTGGCTCGCCCACCACGCCGCCACGCGGGCACCCGCCGCGGGAGCCGCCCGATGAAGGCCCGCCGCGTCCATGTCCCGTCCCTGCTCGACGACCCCGGGGTCCGGCGCGCGACGACGACGCCGCGGCGTTTCCTGTTCGCCGTTCCACCGCTGGCCGGGCACGTCAACCCCGCCGTCGCCGTCGCGGCGGAGCTCGTCCGCCGCGGCCACAAGGTCGCCTGGACGGGCCACCGCCCCACCCTCGACCCGCTGCTGCGCCCCGGTTCCCGTGTTTTCAGCTCCGTCGGCGACGACTTCGGACGGCGCCTCCCGCAGATCTGGAACGACTGGCTGGCGCTGCGGCGCTTCGCCGCCCTCCGCTTTCTCTGGGAGGAGTTCGTCGTCCCGCTCGGCCACGCGATGATGCCCGGCGTCGAGAAGGCGATCGACCGTTTCCGCCCGGACGCCGTCGTCGCCGACCAGTTCGTCCTCGCCGCCCCGGTCGCCGCCCGGCACCGTGAGATCCCGTGGGCGACGTCGGCGACCACGTCGGCCGAGTTCACCCGCCCGCTCGCCGGAGTGCCGAAGGTCGAGCAGTGGATCCGCGACCAGCTGGGCGCCTTCCAGGAGCACCACGGCATCGACGACCTGCTCGACCCGCGCTTCTCCGACCACCTCGTCCTCATCTTCTCGACCGGCGCCCTCGTCGGGGACATCTCGCTCTTCCCCGACCATTTCGCCTTCGTCGGCCCGGCGCTCGGCCGTCCCGCGCCCGGCGCGTTCCCGTGGGACTGGCTGGACGGCCGCCCCGCCGTCCTCGTCACCCTGGGCACGCTGAACGGCCCGTCCGGCGACCGGTTCTTCCAGGTCGCGGCGGACGCCGTCCGCGACCTCGACGTCCAGGCGATCTTCGTGGCGCCGCCGGGCGCGGTGGCCGACCCGCCGGGGAACGTGCTCGTCCGTCCGCAGGTCCCGCAGCTCAAGCTGCTGGAGCGGCTCTCCGCCGTCGTCTGCCACGGCGGCCACAACACCGTCTGCGAGTCCCTCTCCCAGGGCCTCCCGCTGGTGGTGGCCCCGATCCGGGACGACCAGTCGGTCATCGCCCGTCAGGTGGAGGCGGCCGGTGCGGGGGTTTCCGTCCGTTTCAGCCGTGTCCGCCCGGACGAGTTCCAGACCGCGCTCACCACCGTCCTCGCGGACGGTCCGCACCGCGCCGCCGCCGAACGCGTCCGGGAGTCCTTCGCCGCCGCCGGGGGCGCCGCCGAGGCAGCCGACCGGCTGGAAAAGCTCACGTGATCCGCGAGGAGTTCGAGTGGATGACCCACCTGTTCAAGCGGGTGTTCGGCACACCACCGGCAACGACCCGCTACGTCCCCGGCTCGCTCCCGCTCCTGGACGGCCTGGACGTCCCGCTCCCCTGGGGCGCCGCAGTAGCCGCCGCCCATTCCGACGACGGCACCACAACCCTTTTCTCCATGAACCACCACGCCCATGGCGTCGTGACACCGGCCACCGCCGCCCCCTGGGCCCACGACTGCCTGAAAGCCGTGAACACTCACCCCACCCCGGGAATTCACCTTCTCCTGAACCGTGAACTCCCAACGGAAATGGGCCTCCTCACAGGCGCCGAAACAACCGAGGCCACAACACAAGCCCTAAAAGCCCTACACACCAACACCCCCACAACGCCACCACCACCGCCCCAAAAACAGTGCGACCTTTCCGCGGCGGGCCTGCGCCTCCTCCTGATCGACGTCGGATCCCGCCACCCGCCCACCATTCCACCCGCCGACCCCGACACCGCGGCACGGGTCTGCGCCGCCCTCCTCGCGGGCCGCCCCGCCGACCTCGGCCCGCTCCTCATCGACGCGCACAGTCCCGGCAACCCGGCCCACGACGACGCGCTGGAAGCGGCCCTGGACGCCGGTGCCCTGGGCGGCCGGACGGTCGGCGCCTGCGTCGCGGCCCTGGCCCCCGCCTCCGCCC
>JBOHBY010000171.1:0-2700 GCA_050698635.1 Spirillospora sp. | reverse complement strand
GCCGCCGTCAGCGCGCAGAAGGCACCGGCCGGGAAGTACTGGCACGCCGAGACCGTCGTGGGCGACATCTACTCGGTCGGCAAGACGGCCGCGAACCACTACAGGGTCGATTCGAGGCAGGGCAGGGAGATGTGGACCGACCGTGACGGGAAGAGATGGTCAGCCCACCTCGAGTTGCCCGACGTCCCGCTCACCGTGGCGGACCGCCAGAAATGGCGGGCCGCGGGTTCGCCGACGTGGGTCAGCGTCCCGAACCCGGAGGGGGGCGGCGGCACAGTGGAACTGGACATGTCGCAGACCTCGGCCGGACGGACGCCGTTGCCGGCGTCCGCGGAACGGTTCTACGGCATGACGACGCGCCAGATCGCGGAGCTGCCCACCGAGCCGAAGGCGCTGGAGAACGTCCTGCTCGGCCTCAAGGACCACTGGCACGCGGTCTCCAAGGACGGCGCCGCCCCGGAGCCGATCCGCGCGCTGAAGGGTCAGGAGCGCGTCCGGGCGCTGACGGACGTGGCCGGAACCCTGCTGTCCACGGCGCCCGCACCGCCCGACGTGCGCGCGGCGGTGTTCCGGATGCTCGCGGCCCAGCCGGGCGTCAAGGCCGAGGGCCGGACGACCGACCCGCTGGGCCGCACGGGAACGGTGGTCTCGCTGCCGCTGAAGACCACCACGTCCCTCGGCCTCTTCACCGCCCCCAAGCAGCTCGGCACCTACCGGCGCCAGTTCATCGTCAATCCCGACACCGGGATACTGCTCGCCATCCGGGACCTTGTGGCCGAACCGCCGCGCGGCAGCCGGAAGCTCCCGCCGGGGGACAACGGGCGGCTCCGGGCGTTGAAGGCGGAGGACACGCCCGACCGCTTCCATCGTCCCGGTGAGCTGGCCTCCTACGAGGCGTTCGCCGTCACGGAATGGACGGACGCCGCCCCGCCGCAGTGACCCTGCCTTGCCGCTGACTAGCCAGAGGGGCCCGTCTCACGCGGACGGGCCCTCTGCCGTGGGCGGGTGGCGGCATCAGCGGGTGAATTCGGCGCGGACGCCCAGCAGGCGGACCGGCCGCCGCCTGGTGAACGCGTCGAGGGCGGCGAGGGCGGCCTCCTCGATCAGATCCGGGGCCTCGACCGCTGAGGCGGGGGGCGCGGTTTTCAGCGTGCGGCCGTGGGTCTGGGTGGTGAAGGGCGCGTACCGGACCTTGACGATGACGCGGGCGATGGTCCTTCCGCCGTCGGCGACGTCACCGGCGATGTCGGCGGCGATGTCGGCGGCGACGCGACGGGCTAGCTTGGAGACTTCGCGGCGGACGTCGTCCCAGTCCGGAAGGTCGCGCTGGAACGTGATCTCCCGGCCGCGCGACCTCGGGACGTGCGGTGCGTCGCTCACCGGCGAGTTGTCGAGCCCCCGGGCGAGGAGCACGAGCCAGGGCCCGTTCGTCGGGCCGAACTCGGTGGCGAGGGCGCCCGGATCGGCGGCGGCGAGTTCGCCGACCGTGGTGATGCCCATCGTGCCCAGCCGCTTGGCGGTTTTGGCGCCGATGCCCCAGAGGGCGTCGGCGGGCCGGTCGCCGAGGACGTCGAACCAGGTCTCGCCGGTGAGCCGGAAGATCCCGGCGGGCTTGCCGAAGCCGGTGGCCAGCTTCGCCTGGAGTTTGTTCTGCCCGATGCCGACCGTGCATTCGAGACCCGTGGCCGCGTGTACTCGGGTACGGATCTCCTGGGCCATCGCCTCCGGGTCGTCGCCGTCCACGGCGAGGAACGCCTCGTCCCAGCCGAGCACCTCGACCACGACGCCAAGGCTCCGCAGCGCCGCCATGACCTGGTCGGACGCGGACTCGTACAGCTCCCTGTCCACGGGCAGGAAGATCGCGTCGGGGCATCGGCGGGCCGCCGTGCGCAGTGGCAGGCCGGAGTGCACGCCGTAGGCACGCGCCTCGTACGACGCCGTGCTCACCACGCCGCGCTTCGTCGGATCGCCGTCACCGCCGACGACGACCGGCCGCCCGCGCAGTTCCGGGTGGCGCAGCACCTCGACGGCGGCGATGAACTGGTCCAGATCGACGTGCAGGACCCATCGAGCCACCCCACCATTGTCCCTCTACCAGCACAGATGGGGATGGTGCGCTGGTTGCCGAGATGGAAAGTCGTGGGTTGACATGATGGAAACTAAGTCTCATAGTTTCCATCATGGAAACACATGAGGACGCGAATGCCGGGGGGCGGCGACCCACCGCCGACGAGGCCGCGGCGGCGCTGCACGACGTCGAGCGGACCCAGGCCGCGATGGACGGCATCCGCACGCCGCTGTGGTACTTCGTCGCCCTCGGCATCTGGACCGCGCCGATCGGGCCCCTGGTGTCGCTGACCCCGGACCCGCCGGCCGGGGTGGTCGTCCTCCTGGCGGGAGTGGCGATCTGGACCGCGGGGCTCGCCGCGCTCATGCACGTCGTCGTCAAGCGGATGCGGGTGCTGATGTGGCTGCCCGAGCGGCAGCTGCGGCCGTTCGCCGTGATCATGCTTCCGCTGCTGGGCGGCTACGCCCTGGTGCAGAGCACCACCGAGCCGCCCTGGGGCTCCGAGGCCGTGACCGTGGTGGCCGCGGCGGGGATCATCGCGTTCGGCGTGTACCACCGGCTGGCGGGCGGCCGGTCGTCATGCCCCGGCCGGCCGACGCGACGCCGGCCGACGCGGCGGAAGAGGCCAACGC
>JBOHBY010000170.1:0-2209 GCA_050698635.1 Spirillospora sp. | reverse complement strand
GCACGGCGGTCCGGGCGTCCACGGGGGCATGGACGCCGCCGAACCCGCCGAACTCGCCGAACCCGCCGCGCGGGCGGTGCGGGCGGTGCGGGACGAGGCCGTCCGGGGTGAGGATCGCGTCGGGGGCCAGGGCGTCGAGGAGGTCGCGGAGCGCGGGCTCGGGCAGGCCGGGGGAGAGGGGGCAGATCGCGGGGCCGCCGTCGAGCGCGGCGGCCAGGGCCCGCAGCAGGGGCGGGCCGGGCGGCAGGACGGCGGCGTGCAGCGGGCGATCCATGATCCGATCAGCGTAGACGACCCCGCTGAACGCGTTCAAACCCGGGGGCGGTTGAATGGGACCCGACGCGCCGCGCCCCGGCCGCGGCGCGGTCCCCGACGAGAGAGGACGACATGGTCTCGGAGCTGTTCGACGCGGGCGCCTGGAAGGCGGTCGAGGGGTTCGATTTCACCGACATCACCTACCACCGGGCGGTGGACCACGGGACCGTCCGGGTGGCGTTCGACCGGCCCGAGGTGCGCAACGCGTTCCGTCCGCACACCGTGGACGAGCTGTACCGGGCGCTGGACCACGCGCGGATGTCCAGCGACATCGGGTGCGTGCTGCTGACGGGCAACGGCCCGTCCCCGCGCGACGGCGGGTGGGCGTTCTGCTCGGGCGGCGACCAGCGGATCCGGGGCAAGGACGGCTACAAGTACGCCGAGGGGGAGACGTCCGACACGATCGACCCGGCGCGGGCGGGGCGGCTGCACATCCTGGAGGTGCAGCGGCTGATCCGGTTCATGGGCAAGGTCGTGATCTGCGTGGTGCCGGGCTGGGCCGCGGGCGGCGGGCACAGCCTGCACGTTGTGTGCGATCTCACGCTGGCGAGCCGGGAGCACGCGCGGTTCAAGCAGACCGACGCGGACGTGGCGAGCTTCGACGGCGGGTTCGGGTCGGCGTATCTGGCGCGGCAGGTCGGGCAGAAGTTCGCCCGGGAGATCTTCTTCCTCGGCGACGCCTACGACGCGGAGGCGGCGCACCGGATGGGGATGGTGAACGCGGTCGTCCCGCACGCGGAGCTGGAGGCGACGGCGCTGGAGTGGGCGCGCAAGGTCAACGGGAAGAGCCCGACGGCGCAGCGGATGCTGAAGTTCGCGTTCAACCTGGTCGACGACGGGCTCGTCGGGCAGCAGGTGTTCGCGGGGGAGGCGACGCGGCTCGCCTACGGCACCGACGAGGCGGCCGAGGGGAGGGACTCGTTCCTGGAGAAGCGCGACCCCGATTGGTCGCGTTTTCCGTGGTACTACTGAGGGTCGAACGGACGGGTGTGGTCAGGATTACGGTGGTTGGGCGGGCAGTCAGGGGGTCTGGCGGGTGCGGGTGTACTCCATCCCGATGCGGACGCGCTTCCGCGGTGTGACGCGGCGGGAGGGCGTCCTGGTGCGGGGCCCCGCCGGGTGGGGGGAGTTCTCGCCGTTCGCCGAGTACGGTCCCGCCGAGTGCGCGCGGTGGCTCGCGGCGGCGCGGGAGGCCGCCTTCGAGGGCTGGCCGGCGCCGGTCCGTGACCGGGTCCCGGTGAACGTGACGATCCCGGCGGTGGGGCCTGAGCGGGCGTTCGCGATGGCGAAGGAGTCCGGGTGCCGCACCGCGAAGGTGAAGGTCGCCGAGCGCGGCCAGAGCGACGACGACGATCTGGCGCGGGTGGAGGCCGTCCGTGACGCGCTCGGCCCGGACGGCCGGGTCCGGATCGACGTGAACGGGGCGTGGGACGTCGACCACGCCGCCCGGATGATCCGGTGGCTGGACCGGTGGGAGCTGGAGTACGCCGAGCAGCCGTGCGCGACGCTGGAGGAACTGGCGCTGGTGCGGCGGCTGGTGGACGTCCCGATCGCCGCGGACGAGTCGATCCGCCGCGCCGAGGACCCGTTGAAGGTCCGGGCCGCGGAGGCGGCGGACATCGCGGTGCTGAAGGTGCAGCCGCTGGGTGGGGTGGCGGCGGCGCTGCGGGTGGCGGAGGCGTGCGGGCTGCCGGTGGTGGTGTCGAGCGCGGTGGAGACGTCGGTGGGGCTGGCGGCGGGGGTGGCGCTGGCGGCGGCGCTGCCGGAGCTTCCGTACGCGTGCGGGCTGGGGACGCTGTCGCTGCTGGAGGGTGACGTCGTCGATGATCCGCTGTGGCCGGTGGCGGGGGAGATCCCGGTGCGGCGGCCCGCGGTGGACGAGGAGGCCCTGCGC
>JBOHBY010000169.1:0-4787 GCA_050698635.1 Spirillospora sp. | reverse complement strand
GGCTGCGGCGCCGGCGGCCCTGGCAGCGTGGCTGGACCTGGGCGCCGATGCCCGCGCGCGAGCCGGCCGACGAGGTCAGCGACCACCGCGTCTGACGTCCCGAATCACGTCCGGGGTCACGTCCGGGGTCACGGCACCGGCTTGCGTAGCAGGAGGTGGCCGGCGGGGAAGCGCTCGTGCTCGGACGCCTCGCGGTGCAGACGGGCGACCTCGACGAGACCGGCGCCGCGGAGCAGGTCGGAGAGCGGGTCCAGCGGCCAGCGGTAGGCGAGCGCGACCTTGTGGTCGAAGGGCTGTGGCGTGTCGCCCTCGCAGGCCTGGAAGGCGATCATCAGATGGCCGCCCGGCGCGAGGACGCGGTGGAACTCCGAGAAGATCCGCGGCAGCTCGTCCGGGGCGGTGTGGATGGTCGAGTACCAGGCGAGGACACCGCCGAGGCTGCCGCCTTCGAGGTCGAGGGACGTCATGGTGCCCACCTCGAAGCGCAGGTCCGGATGCTCCCTGCGGGCCTGGGCGATCATCTCGGGCGACAGGTCGATCCCGAAGGCGGGCAGGCCGAGCGACGCCAGATGGCCGGTGAGCCGGCCGGGGCCGCAGCCCAGGTCGGCGACCGGCCCGGCACCCCGGGTCAGCTCGGCGAAGACGGCGAGGAGGGCGCGGTCGAACGGGAGGTCGTCCATGACGTCGCGGAACATGTCGGCGTAGAGGACGGCGACGGCGTCGTACGCGGATCGGGTGGCGGCTTCGGTCATGGGGTCGAACGCTAGCGCGCCACGCGGACGGTCCATGACCGGCAGCGGTCACCGGCCGGTCACCATAGGTCATTGATGATCTTGATCATGCTCCGTACGCTCGCGGGTATGACGATTCCGACCGAACCGATCGGCAGCATCCCCAGGCCGTCCGAGCTGCTGACCACGATGGGCTCCCACGCCGCGGGTGAGGCGAGCGACGCCGACCTGGCCGCCGCGCACGACGCCGCGGTGCGCGACACCATCGCCCGGTTAGAGGCCGCGGGCTCACCGGTCGTCACCGACGGTGAGCAGTCCAAACCGAGCTTCGCCACCTATCCGATCGCCGGGCTCCAGGCCCTGTCGCCGGACGGCGTGGTCATCCCGTTCGCCGACGGGCACCAGCGTCAGCTGCCCGTCCTGACCGCGGGACCGTTCCGCTACCAGGTCCACGCCGACCAGTACCTCAAGGCCGCGGCGCCGCACGCGACGGTGCCGGTCAAGCAGGCGGTGATCGCGCCGTCCGCGCTCAGCCTCCTCTACCCGCAGGACGGCGTCCCGGGCTACTCGCGCGAGCAGTTCCTGGCGGACCTGGTCGACGAGGCCGAGGCCGACATCCGGGGCGCGCTGGAGGCGGGGGCGCACGTCGTCCAACTCGACTTCACCGAGGGCCGGCTGTCGCTCAAGCTCGACCCGAGCGGCGGCGTCCTGGACGACTTCATCGCGCTCAACAACCGCGTCCTGGAACGCTTCACGGCCGACGAGACCGCCAGGATCGGCGTGCACACCTGCCCGGGCGGCGACCAGGACTCGACCCACAGCCTGGACGTCGACTACGCCGGCCTGCTGCCCAAGCTCTTCCAGCTCAAGGCGGGCAACTTCTACGTCCAGCTGGCGAGCGAGGCCGAACCTGACCGGGTCCTGGGCATCATCGCCGACCACCTGCCCGCCGGCGCCCGGATCTTCGTCGGGGTCGTCGACCCGATCGACCCGCGCGTGGAGACGCCGGACGAGGTCCGCGACCGGGTGCTGGCCGCCGCCAGGCACCTGCCGGGCGACCGCCTGGGCACCTGCGACGACTGCGGCTTCGCGCCCTTCGCCGACGACGTCTCGTCCTCCCGCGACCTCGCCTTCGCCAAGATCGCCGCCCGGGTCGAGGGCACCGCCCTCGCCGCGCAGCGGCTCGGACTGACGTCCTAGGACGCCCATGAAAGCGGCCTAGGACGACACAGGACGGCCTAGGCCGCCGGGCGTGCGGCGAGCCGCAGCAGCTCCGCGGTGCACATCATGAGCCTGCTCGCCGGAAGGTGCCGCGCGTAGTGGTCCACGTCGGCGCCCAGCGCGAACGCGTGCACCGGAACCCCGGCGTCCCGGCCTGACTCGACGGCCTGGCGCAGCGCCGCCAGGACGGCCGGATGCCGGGTCTGGTACGTCGAGGAGACCAGATGGTTGCCCCGGTCGGCGGCGAGATAGAACTGGATCAGGTCCTTGGTGCCGAGGAACAGCTCGCTCGCCCCCGCGGCGCAGAAACCGGCCGCGGAATGGACCGCGGCCGGGGTCTCGACGAAGACGCCGAGCGGGATCTCGTCCGCCAGGCCGAGGTGCCGGCGCAGTCGCACGAACTCGTCCCGGTCGTTGATGAACGGGACGGAGAAGCTCAGTAATCGGTCCGCGTCCGGGCCGAGCTGCTCGCGTACGTGGGCGCGGAGCGCGCGGAACGCACGCGGGTAGTGCGGCTCGTCCAGCAGCCATCTGGCGCCGTGGAGGCCGAGTTCGGGATTGGGCTCGTCCTCCACATAGGCGCCGGTCGTGATCTGCGCGGCGTCGTCCGAACGGAGGTCGAGCAGCCTCATGATCAGCCGTTGGCCGGGGAGGAGCTCCTTCACCATCGAGCACAGTTCGGCGGCCACGGCGGCGCCGTAGTGTTCGGCTTCGCCCGACCCCGCCCGGAGCGAGTCGATCGGGCTCAGCCCGGCGGCGAAGCAGACGAACTCCTCCCGGATGAAGAAGGAGTCCGCGTGCTCGACGCGCGGCACGAGAGCGTTGACGGCCTCGATGTCGGTCGCGGCGGCGACGACCACGCAGACCGACTCGATGTCGCCGAACGCGGCCGCCTGGAGGTCGGGCGGCCGCGTCACGTGGGCGGCGTCACCGAGGACGATGGATCCCCGGTCGAGCAGAACGGTCACCTCGCCGACGCACGCATCCAGCTCGGACGGGTCGATCCGCAGCACCGGTATCCCACGCGACCGGCAGAGGGACTGCATGTGACCGGTCCGGCCGCCTCTCGCGCAGATCACCGCGGAACTGGTGACGATGGCCTCGTAGAGTTCTGGGCTGAGCCTGTCGACGACGAGAACGGCGCCGCTCATCGGTTTTCCGGTGCGATTGCAGGATCCACGGATCCGGCGCCTGTGCGAATCGACGAGCAGGTCCGCCGGCACTTCCCGAGGGCTCACGGATGTCCTTCCTCACCAAGGATCAGGCACATGATCAGAGGTTGACAGCCCGCGGGGACGGCCCGCACCTTCGTTAGTGCCCAAGAGACCTTCCGGCCGATCCGGCACCCCGGCCGATCCGGCACCCCGGCTAGTCCGGTACCGCCGCCCCCTCCAGCCCGAGAAGGCCACGCAGGTCGCGCGGCGTCACGGACAGGTCGTTCATCCTCGTCATCGCGGCCCTGTTGACGGCGAACCGGATGGCACGTTCCGACAAGGGGGCCTCGCGGTCCCCGGCCACGGCGCCGCGAACGGCTTCGAGGCTCTCGTCGAGCAGGGTCGCCACGGCCTCGCGCTCGTCCCGGCGCCGGGCGGCCATGCGGTGGACGTCGAGCGAGACCGAACGGTCGAACGCCTCATGCGCGCCGACCGCGTCGCCGGTCAGGGCGTCGGCCGCGTCGGCCGCGTCGGCTGCCTGGTCGTCGAAACAGGATTCGAGGCGTTGCAGCACGGTCGCGGCGACACCGACCGAATGGTTCTTGATCGCGGCGAGGTTGAACGCGAACGCGCCCACCCGGCCGTACCGGATGATCTCGTCGCCCTCCCGGGGGATGCCGACCACGGAGATCGGGCCGGACGGGACGCCCTCGGGCCCGACGAGGACTCCGCGTCCGTCGACCTCGACGCCGCGCCCGGTGCGCCGGTGCCGTACGGCGATCCCCTTGCGGAGCAGGTTCGTCCACAAGGTCGAGCCGACCCGCTCGTAGTCGGGCTCCCGGCCGAAGTTCGAGATCACGAGATCCGCCTCGATCGTCCGCGTCGACACCGTCCCGGACACCGACAGCCGCAGCGTGCCGCTCTCGGTGCCGACGATCTCGTCGACCGTCCCGGTGGTGACGGCGACCTGCCTGCCGTCGGCCAGCGCGGCGTCCACGAACTCGGTGATGTAGCCGACCGCGCACACCCGCAGCGTCGCCAGCAGGCTCCCGTACCTGCCGAGGAGCGCGCAGATGTCCGACGACGGCACGCGCTCCAGGATCTCGGGCAGATAGGGCTCCCACGCTTTGGCGACCCGTTCGTTCACCACCCCGGCGGGCATGCCGGGATGGTCCCGCGCGACGGTGGCGCACGCCCGTTCCCATTGGTCCCTGAGCCGCCGGACGAACTCGTCGCGGCCCTCGTAGCCGCCCGCGGGCAGCCGCGGCGGCGGGACGCTGATGACCTGGTGCCGGTGTTCGGGCGGGTAGGTGCGCAGCGTCAGGCCCGACCGCGAGATCATGTGGATCTTCCCGATGTGGCCGTGCCGCAGCAGGAGCGACGCCGCATCGTACGCGCTCAGCAACGAGCCGACGATGGCGACCACGGCGTCCCGCCGGGTGCCGAGGGCCCGCTCGATCCCCGCCGCGGAGTAGGGGTGCCGCAGGAACGCGGGGTGGTCGGAGACGCCGGCCGCGAACGGAGGGTCCCGCTCCTCCAGCCCGGTCGCGAGGACGACGTGGTCGGCCTCAAGCGTCACCCGGCCCCGCTCGGCGCCGGTGTCCGATAAGGAGCAGTTCTCGACGACGACCCGCCCACGACCAGCGCCCGCGCCAGTGCCGGTGCCGGTGCCGGTGCCGGT
>JBOHBY010000168.1:0-2898 GCA_050698635.1 Spirillospora sp. | reverse complement strand
GCGCCGCGCCGCCGACCGCGACGCGCGGCACGGCTGAAAACAAACGCCGGGAGCGATGAGTTCTCGCCGGGCCGCAGGTCAGTACTGGAGCACCACCGCGCTCTTCCCCACGCGCCCGCCCCGGCGGGACGTATCAGCGCGGGGGCGGCCCGGTGACCGTGTCGTGGCAAAGACAGGGGACGCCACGACACGGTCATCCGCGGCGGCGGGCCGGTGCCGGGTGCCCGGAAGCGACAGAGTTAGTCTGATCTTCCGGTTTCCGGCGGAAGGAGTGGCGATGACGGTCGCCTCCGGGTACACCGCGATCACGTCCGCGGCGGAGCTGCGCGAGCTGCTCGGCGCGCCGATGAAGCGGGCGGTCGAGAAGGAGCGCGTCGCGCTGCACGCCCGTGACCGCGACTGGCTCGCCCGGTCCCCGTTCTGCCTGATCGCCACCGGCGACGCGGACGGGAACTGCGATGTCTCCCCCAAGGGCGACCCGCCCGGGTTCGTCCATGTGATCGACGACACGACGATCGCGGTGCCGGACCGTCCGGGCAACCGCCGCGCCGACGGCTTCCTGAACATCCTCGACAACCCGCACGTCGGGCTGATCTTCCTCATCCCGGGCCGCGGCGAGACGCTGCGGATCAACGGCAGGGCGACGCTGGTCCGGGACGCGCCGTTCTTCGACGAGATGATCGTCAAGGGGCATCGTCCGGCGCTCGCCCTGGTCGTGGAGATCGAGCAGATCTTCTTCCACTGCGCGAAGGCGCTCATGCGCTCGAAGCTGTGGAAGCCGGACACCTGGGAGCCGGACGCGCTGCCCTCGCACGCCCGCCTCGTCAAGGAACTGCAGAACACCGACGAGACCGTCGAGGAGCTTGAGCAGTACTACGCGGAGGCGAGCTACTCCAAGAAGCTCTACAACACCTGAGCCACGGCCGCCGCCACGGCCGCGCGGCGACGCCCGCCGGAGATGGGTCGACCCCCGCGCCGGCCGCGCGGGGGTCATGGATCGGGCGGCGCTCCGGTTGCCCGGTCAGCCGCTCTTGCGGCGGAACTGCCGCTGGTGGTCGGCACGGTCGTGCTTGCCGCGCACCTTCGAGCCGCCCCTGCCCGCAGCGCCGGTGTTCTTGTCGGCCGCTCCGCGCTTGCGTTCCAAAGCCTCCCGGAACCTGCGCTTCACGTCGTCCTCTCCGTCTTCGGGTTCTCCTGACGAGTCGGTCATGCGGACCTCCTGCTCCTTTAGGGGCTCTCCTAGCCTCACATACCCAGCGGAACGTGGCCATCCGTACACGCCGAGGAGATCATCTCGGGAGATTCCACCATAAACCGACCTGGCCCGAACGATCTCTCCTAGGGTTCGTTCCCGTGGATCCGCAGAACCCCCAGGCCGAGCCCGGCCACCCGCCGCTGGCGGAGCTCGCCGTCCAGCCGCTGCTCAACCGCGACTACGAGGCCCGTCCCGCGGTCTTCTACGAGCGGCTGCGCGGGGAGTACGGGCCGGTCGCGCCGGTGGACGTGCTCGGCGTACCGGCGTGGCTCGTCATCGGCTACTCCCAGACCCTCGACATCCTGCGCGACACCCGCGGGATCTGGAGCAGGCGGGTCGACGCGTGGCGCGCGTACCGGGACGGCGAGGTCCCGGCGGACTGGCCGATGCTGCCCGTCGTCGAGTCCGGCAATTCGGCGTTCCAGGACGGCGCCGAGTCCACCCGGCTGCGCGGCGCCTGGAGCGCCGGCCTGCGGCCGTTCCAGGACCGCACCGTGACCGAGGCGAAGTCCCTCGAACAGGCCGTCCGCCGGTACGCCGACGAGCTGATCACCGTGCTGGCCGAGAGCGGCGGCCGCACCGGCTGGGCCGACCTGTCGGCGCAGTACGCGCGGCCGCTGCCGCTGATGGTCATCGGACGGCTGCTCGGCGGCGGCGCGGACGGCGGTGGCTCGGACGGCGACGACGAGCTGATCATCGACCTGTGGCGGGTCATGGACGCGGGCCCGGACGCGCACGAGGCGTCCGCCCGGCTGACCGACCGGGTCGCGGGCGTGTGCGCGGCGCGCGCGACCTCACCCGGCGCCGACCTCCCCTCGTACATGCTGGCCGGCGTGCCCGACCTCACCGCCGACGAGCTGACCCGCGAGATGGTGCTGATGACCGGGCTGGTCGGCGACGTCACCGGCGCGCTGATCTGCAACACGATCACCGAGGTGCTGATCGGCGACACCGGCGCCCGCGACAGCCTGTCGGCGGGGATGATCCAGGAGGCGATCAACCGGGCGACGGCCGCGAACCCGCCGATGGCCAACCTGGCGTTCCGGTGGGCGAAGGCGGACGTGCGCGTCGGCCGGTTCCAGATCGCGGCCGGCGACCCCGTCCTGGTCTCGCCCGCCGCCGCGCACCTGGACCCGGCGTTCACCCGCACGTCCGCGCCGGACTCGATCTACAGCTCCCGCGCGCACCTGGCCTGGGGCGCGGGCCCGCACGCCTGCCTCGGCCGCGACCTGGCCACCACCATCACCACGATCGCGGTGGAGCGCCTGTTCGAGCGGTTCTCGGCGCTGCGGCTGGCGCTGCCCGCCGACCAGCTCCCCTGGCGCTCCTCGCCCCTGATGCGGGGCCTGCGGTCACTGCCGGTCACCTACGAGCTGGCGGGCGACATGCCCGAGCGGCCCGACCCCACGGCCGGTCCGGACGAGTCACCGGAACCCGACGCGCCGCCCGAGGACGAGCCCGGCTCGCTGGTCAGGCGCGTCCTGCGGATGATGCGCCTGTCACAGTCCTGACGGCGGTCGCGGAGAGGGCTCGTGGACGGGATGGTCGGCGGGCCGCCCGCACCACCGGTCGAGGGCGTCGCGGATCGCCGCCGCCCGCCGGTCGGGCGCGGTCTCGTCGGTCGCCCACGCGATGTAGCCGTC
>JBOHBY010000167.1:0-30575 GCA_050698635.1 Spirillospora sp. | reverse complement strand
AGTCGACGGCGCACCGGATCGCGCTCGACCTGGTCGCGGCCGGGCTGCTGGAGCGGCAGGGCGCGCGGGTGCGGCTCGGCCTGAAGCTGTTCGAGATCGGGCAGCGGGTGCCGCGCCAGCGGGTGCTGCGGGACGCCGCCGTCCCCTACATGTCCGACCTGCGCGAGGCGACGCGCCAGACCGTTCACCTGGCGGTGCTGGAGGGCGGCGAGGTCGTCTACGTGGAGATCCTCGGCTCGTCCGGCGGGCCGAGGATGCCCTCGCAGGTGGGCGGGCGGCTGCCCGCGCACGTGACCGGGGTCGGCAAGGCGATCCTGGCGTTCTCCCCGCCGGAGGTGGCGAAGGCGGTCCTGGAGTCCGGCCTCGTCAGGACGAGCGAGCGGAGCGTCACCGCGCCCGGCCTGCTCGCGCGGGAGCTGGAGCAGATCCGGCGCGAGGGCGTCGCCTACGACCGGGAGGAGTCGGGCAAGGGGATCGTTTGCGCGGCCAGCCCCGTCCTCGGCCCGGACGGTCTGGCGCTCGGCGCGCTGTCGGTGTCGGGCTGGTCGACCAGAATGCGGCTTTCCGTGGTGGCCCCGGCAGTCCACACGGCGGCGCTCACCCTGTCGCGCACGCTGGGCGGCGAGCCTTAGCCCTCGGGGCCCGGCTCGGGGTCGGGCAGGTGGTGGGCGAGGAGCTGCGCGAGGTGCTCGCCGTCACGGCCGGCGAGTTCGCGGAGCTGGGTGCGGCAGCTGAACCCGTCGGCCAGGACGACGTCGTCCGCCCCGGCGTCCCGGACGGCCGGGAGCAGCCGCTGCTCGGCGACCGCGACCGACACGTCGTGGTGGCCCTTCTCCACGCCGAAGTTCCCGGCGAGCCCGCAGCAGCTCCCGAGCCTGCCGACGTCGGCGCCCGCGTCCCTGAGCAGGGCGGCGTCGGCCGACCAGCCCATGACGGCGTGGTGATGGCAGTGCGGCTGAGCGATCCCGGCGACACCGGACAGGTCGGGCGGCGTCCAGTCGCCGGTCTCGGCGAGCAGTTCGGCGAGGGTGCGGGTCGCGGCGGCCACCTCGCGGGCGGCGGCCGCGTCCACCCCGCTCAGCAGCTCCTCGGCGTCGGACCGCAGCACGCCCGTGCACGACGGCTCCATCCCGACGACCTTCGCGCCGCGCCGGACGTGGGGGAGCAGCGCCCGGACGGTGCGCCGGGCCTGCGCGCGCGCCCCGTCGAGCTGCCCGGTCGAGATCCACGTGATCCCGCAGCACACCGGACGCTCGGTCACCGACACGCTGTATCCCGCGTTTTCCAGAACCTTCACGGTCGCTATCCCGACCGCGGGCGAGAACGCGTCGGTGAAACTGTCGACGAACAGCACGACCTCGCCGTGACGCCCCCGCTCGCGCTCGGACGCGTCCGGCCGGGACGCGAACCAGCGCCGGAACGTCACCGGCGCGAACGCGGGCAGCGTCCGCCGCCGGTCAATCCCCGCACCCCACGCGACCAGCGGTTTCAACACCGGCGACCGCATCGCCGCGTTCAAGATCTTGATCGCGGCGGGGGCGCGGGCGGCGAGCCGCGTCCAGCGCGGCAACCAGCCGAGCGCGTAGTGGGAGCGCGGCCGGATCCGCCGCCGGTACCGCCGGTGCAGCGCCTCCGCCTTGTAGGACGCCATGTCGACACCGGTCGGGCAGTCGGACGCGCACCCCTTGCAGGACAGGCACAGGTCGAGCACGTCGTGCAGGGCCTCGGACTTCCAGCCGTCCGGCCCGAGCTTCCCGCTGACGACCTCTTGCAGGACCCGGGCCCGCCCACGCGTGGAGTCCTTCTCCTCCCGCGTCGCCAGATAGGACGGGCACATGACCCCGCCCGTCGCGGTGTTGTCGGCACGGCATTTGCCCACGCCCGTACACCGGTGCACGGCCCGGGAAAGGTCGCCTCGATCGTCCCGGAATGCGAGCCCCAGACCGCCCGTCAACGGCACGACCCCCGCCGGACGCAGATCGGCGTCCACCGCCGCCGGACGGACGATGATCCCGGGATTGAGCACGTCGTCCGGGTCAAAGACGTCCTTGACGGCCGAGCACGATTCCAGGGCCTCAGCCGAATACATGTGCGGTAGCAGCTCACTCCGGGCGCGCCCGTCGCCGTGCTCGCCCGACATCGTCCCGCCGTGCCGGGCCGCCAGCGCCGCCGCCTCTCCGAGGAAATCGCGGAAAACACGCGTGCCGCCGTCCCGCCCGAACGGAAAGTCGATGCGGACGTGGATACACCCGTCCCCGAAATGCCCGTACGGAACGCCGTACAGGCCGTACCCGCTCAGCAGCGCCTCAAGTTCCCGCAGGTATTCGCCGAGCCGCTCGGGCGGAACCGCCGAGTCCTCCCACCCGGCGTGGGCCTGCTCGCCGCCGGGCGTCCGCGCCACGAGCCCGGACCCGTCCTCCCGGATCCTCCACAGCGCGTCGCCGAGCGCCATGTCCTCGACGAACATCGAGTCGACGCACCCCGACGCCGCGACCACCCGGCGGGCGGAGGCGCGCAACTCCCCGATCTCCGTCCCCGCCAGCTCCACGAGCATCCACCCCGACCCGCGCGGCAGCGCAGGCACCGCGCCCGGCCCGCGCCGCTCCCGGACGACCCCGGTGATCCGCGAGTCGAGCCCCTCACACGCCACGGGCCCGAACGGCAGGATCGCCGGGACGGCGTCGGCCGCCTCCGCCATCGACCCGTACCCGAGGACGACCAGCAACCGGCACGCGGGCTCCCGCACCATCCGGATCCGCGCCGCGAGCGTCAGCGCCAGCGTCCCCTCGCTCCCCACCAGGGCCCGCGCGACGTCGAACCCGTTCTCCGGCAGCAGATGCTCAAGCGAGTATCCGGACACCTGCCGCCCGAACCGCCCGAACTCCGTCCGGACCACCGCCAGCCGCTCGCCCACCACCCCCCGGAGCCGCTCAAGGATCACACCCCCGCCACCCGCGCCCGGCATGTCGCCGAGCAGCAGCCGCTCCCCGGACCCGGCGACGACGTCGAGCCCGAGCACGTTGTCGCTGGTCCGCCCGTAGCCGAGCGCCCGCGACCCGCACGCGTTGTTGCCGATCATCCCGCCGAGCGTCGCGCGCGTCCGCGTCGACGGATCGGGCCCGAACCGCAGCCCGTGCCCCGCCGCGACCCGATGCAGCCGCGCCTGGACGATCCCCGGCTCGACCAGCGCCGTCCCCGCCTCCGCGTCGATCTCCAGAACACGGTTCAGATGCCGGCTGACGTCCACGACCACGCCCGGCCCGACCGCGTTGCCCGCGATCGACGTCCCGCCGCCCCGCATCGTCAGCGGCACGCCCGCCTCCCGGCACACGCCGAGCACGACCGGCAGCTCGCCCGCGTCCCGAGGCGTCACCACCACCTTCGGCGGGACGCGGTACAGCGAGGCGTCGGACGAGTACATCGACCGGGCCAGCGCAGAGTCGTCCACCCCGCCGACCCCGGCCCGCCGCAGCGCGGCCACCAGCTCACCGCGCTCAGTGCTGCTCTCGGAACGATCGGTCACGCCTCCAACGGTAGTCACCCGGCCACAGCGGCCGCCTCGGAGGACTCGGTCTCCCGCACGGGCCGGGCGCGCGGCTCGTGAAGCCGTGCGCCCGGCCGGTCAGTCAGCAGCCGTGGACCCACTGGTGGGAGTCGTAATCGTTGTCGTTCATCCCGGCGTCGTAGGTCTCTCCAGGATTGACGCAGATGTCAACGTCGGAGTAGTCGACGTTCTCGTAGACCAGGACGTTGTCGGGAACCGTGGTGCTCGACCGGGCATTGTTGAAAACGGATTCGGCGTCGTCGTGCATGCCGTAGTGGTTCCAGTTCGGGTAGTTCCCGTACCAGTACGCGTAGGGGCCACTGAAGTTGTCGTTGGCCCATGCGCAGAACGCACTTCGGGGGCAGTCGCCCAGGTCGGCGTTGGCGGTGCCCGGTGCGGCCACCAGGGCGGCCGCCGCCATGGGCAGGCCGACGGCCAGGACCTTGAGAGCCTTGATCATCAGGGGTTCCTTCCGGTTGTTCGGTCGAACGATGCTGCGGTGCTATGAGTCGGCCAGGGTCTTCCTGGCCCGGGGTAGGGCCTCTCGCTCGAATGACTTCAGCGCGTCGAGCTCGCGCGCGAACCTCCTCTCGACCTCCGGCCGGTACCTGCGCTCCAGGGCACCGACGGCCTGGGAGAAGCCGGTGGAAACAGCGCACTCGGCCTCGGTCACGGCCGCGTCGATCTCTCGCTTCCCGGCTCGCTCTCCGGCGGTTCCTGGCGCCTTCGGCGCGACGAGCCCGCGCAGCTCGCGCGGTGTGGACGCGGCGTACCCGCGCCCCCGCGCACACGAGGCCCAAGCGGCGAGCCCGGCCCTGTATTCGGAGGATCCGGTCACCTCGCCGGCGGTGTAGCCGCCGAGATGGTCGGCGATCCGCCGCACCCGGTACCAGCCGGCGAGGTCCCGGTAGAGGACGCGCCGCGCCGCGGCGGTGCAGCCGTTGTCGGGCGCCGAGATCCGGCCCAGATCGGGAAGATCCACGGCGAGCCCGCGTCCGGACCCCAGGAGAGTCCGCTGCCAGGCGCGCTGCCGCTCGGGTGTCAGCTTCTCCAGGTTGCCGAAGTTGACGTCCTTCTCCCACGCGCCGGGCCTGCCGAGCAGAGGCCCGTACCCGTGCTCGCGGGCCCAGCCGGCATCGTCGAGCACGTAGCGGAACTTCCGTTCCGCGGACGGCGGCGGCTGCTCGGAGTACGCGAAGCCGTGCCGGGCCATGCAGCCGGCGATGAGCCGCTCCGAGGCCCGGCGGAGCAGTTCGTCATCGGTGACGGCCGCGCGCCGGTCGCCAGGGGACCGTTCGTCGTCGGCGGCACCCGTTCCGTCACCGAGGACCCCCCACCCGGCCATGACACCGAGGGCGAGACCGGCGGCGGTGCCGGTGATCGTCAGGGCGCGCCGCCTCCTGCCACGGCCACGGGCGACGGTCGCCTCGTCCGATGGCCCGGATTCGTCGCGGGACTGTCGAGTCATGCGGCCTGCTCCTGAGCGTCGGGGTCAGCTGTGGGTCGATCGCTCGGCCAGCATCACAGCGGGCGTCTTCATCCCGGCTTCAGGAATGCTTCACCGCTGCTCAGGGCGCGGGTGCCCGACGGGAGGCCAAGGCATCCGGGTCATGCGCGACCAGGCAGACGTCGCCGCTCGCCGGGAGGCCTCCGGCGCGGCCACCGGGCATCACGCCGACACCGCCCACGATGCGGTCGGGCGCGCCGGCGCCGCGAGAGGATGGCCATGCGGCCGAGGACGACGGCGTCGCAGTGGTCAGGGGTTCGCCCGGCTGCTTCGTCGATCGCCTCGGCGAGGCCGGGGCAGGCGCCGCAGCGCCGCCACCCGCTCACCGCGCTCAGTGCTGATCTCGGGACGATCGGCCACGGTTCCAACGGTTGGTCACCCGGCCAGGTAGAGGCCCCGCACCTGGACGTTCAGCCGGCCCAGCCCCGGCAGCGCGTCGATCGACGGCGTCGGAGCGCCGACCGCGCGGCCCAGCTCGGTCGACTCCAACCGGACGTCCGTCCCGAGCTCGTGGAAGAACCACCACGGCACACCGTGCATTGCGGGCACGATCACGGTTCGCGGCCCGACGGCGCGTCCGAGCCGGGCCGCGACCAGCCCCCCGACAGCACCAAGCCCGAACACGCAAACCCTCATGGAGCCCTCCGCCTCATGATCGCCAGGATCCAGCGGCCCCCCACCCCGTCAACGCCCAGGGTTTGACCTCAACCCCGGTCGAGTTCCTAGCGTGGCCGGCGACCGACACAACGCGACCGCGCACCACAGGGGGACCAACGATGCCCACGACTTCCGAACCCGACGACAGCCGTCCGGCCGTGACCGTGATCGGCCTGGGGGAGATGGGCTCCGCGCTGGCGGGCGCCTTCCTGGACGGCGGCCACCCGACCATGGTCTGGAACCGGACACCGGACAAGGCCGACGCCCTTGTGGCCATGGGCGCGCGACGAGCCGCGACCGTCCACGAGGCCGTGACCGCCGGCCCGCTGGTGGTCGTCAACGTGAAAGGCAACGCCGCAGCCCGCGAGATCCTGGAACCGGCGGCCGACGCACTCCCCGGACGCACCGTGGTCAACCTCACCGACGGAACGTCCGCCGAGGTGAGCGCGGTGGCCGACTGGATAACCGCCCAGGGCGCCCACTACCTGCACGGCCAGATCATGACGATCGCCCCCGGCATCGGGCACCCGGACGCGGTCGTGTTCTACGGCGGCCCGAAGACCGTCTACGACCGCTTCCAGCGGGCCCTGAACCTCCTGGGCGGCAGGGGAAGCCTCATCGCCGACGACCCACGCGCGCCAGTTCTGTACGGGATGGCCGTGCACGGCACCATGTGGGGCACCCTGAACGGCTTCCTCCAGGCCGCCGCGCTGCTGGCAAGCGAGGGCATCCCGGTAAGCCGCTTCCTGGACGACGCCACCGCCTCGGTCTCCGCCCTGCTCTCCTTCCTGCCGTCGATCGCCGACGCGGTCGACCGAAACGAGCACGCGGTCGAGTACGGAGCGCTCAAACACCACCTCCCCTCGGTGCAAGACCTCCTCAAGGAGAGCCGAGCCCGAGGCATAGACGACGAACTACCCGCCTACACCCGGGCCCTCGTGGCCAACGCCATCGACCACGGCCACGCCAACGACAACTACTCCCGCCTGATCGACCACTTCACCACCCCGCCGTCCAGGCCCTAGGCGCCCCGAGGCGTCACCACCACCCTTTGGGGCAACCCGGTCTGCCGCAGCGCGGCCACCAGCTCGCTATGCTCGTCACCGGTCAGGTTCCAACCGTGGGTCACGGCGGGCTGGCGGCCGCGCACCCGGATCAGGACTTGGTGCTCGGACTGCACTGCCAGTCGCCGTACCGGGTCCCGTCCTTCTTCCGCACGATGCAGACGCGTACCGTCATGTTCTCGTCGAAGGAGTAGTTGCACTCGACGCGGGGGTTGCCGCGGCTGGTCGTGTCATAGCAGTTGGACCCGGTCCGGTAGTCCCGCCAGGCCCACGCGTCGAGGCCGACCTTCTCATAGCGCTCGATCTTGGCCCACACGGAGTAGCCGTCGGCGTCCTGGTCGTGGACGTAGACGTGCTCGCCGTGGGGCACGAACGTTCCCTCGCCCCACGTCCGGTCGATCCCCACGGTCGTTCCCTCCGCCGACGCGGACCCGCCCATGGCGACGACCAGGGCGGCGCTCGCGACCGTGGCCATGCCGATCCGTACCAGTCTTCCGCCTGACATGAACCGCTCCCTTCCAGCACCGCCCGTGACAGCGAGCCGCACTGAATGATCTTGATGTTGGAGAGGAGACGGAACGACCCCGTGATATGTGACACGACGCCACGCCAACGACAGCTACTCACGCCTGATCGACCACTCACCGCCTCCCAGCCCAGGCCCTAGGCGACCGCGCTGATGCCGATCTGACGGTGCGCGCAGGTCATGGGCCGTAAGATCGGTGACGCCGTCCGCCGAGCTGGAAAGCGTGACCATGACCGTGTGGCATGAGCAGCAACATGAGCCGATCACCTGGGAGATGTTCCTGGAGATCGACGAAGACCTCCGCCGGGACATGGAGGTCGTGGACGGCTTCGTCGTACCGCGCGAGCAGCGTGGCCGCGATCACCAGAAGGTCGGGACCAGGCTCTCCATGGCGCTCGGACAAGCGGCCGTGGAGCAGATCCGAAAGAGCGGCCGTGCGGAGTGCTACGAAACGAACACCGAGGTCGACGTCCTCCTGTGGGAGGTGCCGCCGACGGCGCGCAAGCCGGATGCGGTCCTGCATCGCTGCATTCCGGAGTTCGAGCAACTTGCGGCCGAGCACGTCCTGATCGCCGCCGAGGTGCTGTCGACGTGGTCGGGACGGCGCGACCGCGTCCACAAGATGGGCGACTACGCCGATGCGGGTATTCCGCATTACTGGCTGGTGGCCTTCGACAAGGTCGGTGCGCTCTCCATCGAACGGTACGCGTTGACGGACGGCTCACACCGGTACACGCACATCGCGACGACACATCGCGACATGGGCCCGGTCGCCGTTACGGCGACGGATCCGTTCCCGCTGGAAATTCTCTGGGAGCACCTTGAGGTCGCGCCCCGCGTTTGAGTCGCACCGATCGCGCCTCCAAGGGCTGCGACGGTTCGTCGATCAGCGCGAACAAGAGGTCATCCCCGTCGCGCGTCACCCAGACCACCGTCGAATGCGGTCTTCTGTCCGGTTCGGGCGTTGAGAGTACGGCGAATTTCTCCCCCCTCCCCAGTCCGTGCCTGATGGCCGCCACGCTACGGCGGACCGCTGACATTTTCGGGGCATGGGCCGGGGCGGCTCGTTCTAGGCGCGTTCCTCGAACGCCGGTGCTCGCGTGATCTCGGCGAGGAGGGCCTCGCGGGGGACCGGGCCCGCGGTGGCGAGGGCGTGGCCGACGGGGTAGGCGTGGGCGCTCGCCGGGAGGGCTCCGGCGTGGCCGCTGAGCATCACGTCGACAGTGCCCGTGGTGCCGTCCGGCTCGGGTGTGGGCCGGGGGAGGCGGCGCAGTGTCTGGCGCGCGACCGCTTCGGCGCTGTCGTACAGGGCGGTGCCCGCGGGCAGGCGCCGCAGGAGCTCCGGTGCCACGAGGGGGTAGTGCGTGCAGCCGAGGACGACGGCGTCGCAGTGCCCGGGGGTCCGCTTGGCGGCGTCGTCGATCGCCTTGGACGCCGCGTCCACGTCCCCGTGGTCGATCGCCTCGGCCAGGCCGGGGCAGGCGACCTGCTCGACCGGCTTGCCGTTGGCGAACTCGGCGATCAGGCGGGCCTGGTAGGCGCTCGCCGTCGTCCGGACGGTCGCCCACACCGCGATGCTCCGTCCCGCTGCGGCGGCGGGCTTCACGGCGGGAACGGTCCCGATCACCGGGACGGCGGGCTCGAACTCCTGGCGCAGGACGTCGATCGCGGTGACCGTGGCGGTGTTGCAGGGCACCACGATCGCCTCCGCGTCCCGGTCGATCGCGGCGCGGGCGGCGCTGAACAGGCGGTCGGTGATGAAGGACGTCGTCTGGGACCCCCAGGGCGCGCCGTCGGGGTCCATGAGGAGGAGCAGATCGAGCGGCGGGGCGAGATGGCGCAGCCATCCGGCGGTGCAGAGCAGTCCGAGTCCCGAGTCGATCAATGCCACCTTCACGGTCAGCAAGCTATCAAGCCCGTGATCGCGCGGTCCTCGTCCCCGGTCGTATCGAGGTGTCGCGAAATGTCGTTCTGGACCGTCTAGCCTGGGCCTATGGCGGAGACTGAGGCCTCACCGGACGCCGACCTGGTCAACGCGTTGCGGGCGCTGGCGAACCCGATGCGTTTGCGGTTGCTGATGTGGCTGCGGGAGCCCGAGCGGAACTTCGATCTCGACGGCGCGATCGCCGCCCCGGACGAGGCCGGGGTGTGCGTGACCCACATCCAGGCCAGGGTGGGGCTGGCCCAGTCGACGGTGTCGGCGTACATGGCGGAGCTTCAGCGCGCGGGCCTGGTGAGAGCGACGCGGGTGGGCAAATGGACCCACTACAAGCGCGACGAGAAGCGCATCGCCCACCTCGTTGAGCAACTGGGACGCGAGCTCTAGGCCCAAACCGATCTGGCCCGAAGTGGCAAAGAACGCTTGTGGGTCATATCGTGATTCTGCGATACTTCGATTTGTCGATCGGACGGCGTCTATGGAGGGATGGACTGATGGGCGGCATCAAGGATCTCGGGAAGTTCGGGGTCTACACGTTCGACTTCGAGGGCCTGCCTGCGGCGCGGATGCGCGACTCGGTCCAGGAACTCGAAGGGCAGGGATGGCGGGCGTTCTGGTTCCCCGAGGTGCGCGGGCGCGAGGCGTTCACGCATGCCGGATACCTGCTCGCGAGCACCGAGCGGATGCGGATCGTCAACGGGATCGCGCAGATCTGGGGACGTCCGGCCCCTTGGGCGTACGGCGCGAGCCTCCTGCTGGCCGACGCCTACCCGGGTCGCCACGTGCTCGGCTTCGGTTTTGGTGGACCGAGGCCGGGCGTCAAGCCGCTGGCGGCCATGGCCGAGTATCTGGACGAATTGGACGCGCTTGAGACGCCCAACCCCGCGCCCGAGATTCCGGTTCGCCGCATCCTGGCCGCGTACGGGCCCAAGATGCTGGCGCTGGCCCGCGACCGTGCCGACGGCGCCCAGCTCTACCACGGGAACGTGGCGCTCACCGCGCGGGCGCGGGACACCCTCGGCCCGGACGCGTTTCTGGCGGCGGAGCACGCGGTCCTGTTCGAGCCCGACCCGGCAAAGGCCCGCGCCATCGCGCGCGAGCACCTGCACGTCTACCTGACCACGCCGTACAACATCGCGAAGTTCAAGCGCCTCGGCTACACCGACGACGAGATCGCCAACGGCGGCAGTGACCGTCTCATCGACGACCTCGTGTTCTGGGGCGACCTGGACACCATCACCAAAAGACTCCACGGGCACTTGGAGGCGGGTGCGGACCACGTGGCCGTCCAGGTGATCGGGATCGAGCCGGGCCGGTCGGCGATGCCGCACTGGCGCCGCCTCGCCGAGGCCCTCCCGCACACCTGACCAGCCGTGCCGGACTAGCCCTGATAGAGATCGATGTGGTTGCCGCCCGGGTCCATCACGGTCGACGATCGCGGCTTCCAGGGCGTGTCGACCGGTGGTCCGATCTCGACGGCGCCCGCCGCGAGCGCCCGCGCGTGCGCGGCATCGAGGTCGTCGACAAGAAGCCCGAATCTGGTCGGGCCGCCGGACCAGGGATGCTGCTCAGGGTCGGCGATGGTCAGGAGGAAGAAGTCGTCGTCGGGATAGCTACCGAATTGCAGCGAGCTGATCTCTTGGTGGTAGGAGGCGTCGAACGCGTCGCGGTAGAAGGCGATGGAGGTTCGCGGCTCGTCGGCCACGATGGCGACCTGGGTGATTCGGGACGTGTTCACCGGCATCCCTTTCTCAATGTGGTGATCGACGGTTGCGATGAGCTGCGCCGGCGAGTCGGCCTGGGCCTGTAGGCGCTCACGGTGCTCGGCGAGCACGGTGACGAGGCCGCGTTCGTGAACCGCTCGCATCGCGTCAACGGGCATTCTCAGTTGGGGCAGCGCCGCGTAGAGGCGCGCCTGGCTGATCTGGTCCTGCCCGTAGCGGCGGTACCCGGTGTCCGGGTCGACTTGGGCGGGCGCGAGGAGCCCGACGTCGTTGTAGTGCCGCAGAGCAGTGATCGACAGGCCGGTGACGAGTGAGAAGTTCCCGATGCTCAGCACGAGACCATTCTGCGAACCTCAAGCCACCCGAGAGTCAAGCCCTTAACTAACCCTCTGGGTAGAAGAGGAACAGGGTGCAGCCGCTCGTCGTCTGCGGTACGTGCGAGGAGCCCGCGGGGGCGTGGATGAAGGACCCCGCCGGGTAGTCGCGGTTGCCGTCGTTGAAGACGCCGGAGACGACGAAGACCTCCTCGGGTCCCGGGTCGTGGACGTCGACGCCCTGCCAGCGGGCGTTCGCGTCCATCTCCAGCACATAGGCCGCCGCGCCGCCGTCCCCTTTCCAGAGCGGCCGCAGCCGGATGCCGGGGAAGAGTTCACGGACCGGGCCTCCTGGACGGCGGACCACACGTAACCAGGAATGTTCTGCTCTGTCGTCATGGGGCCACCCTCGTCGCCGACCGGGCCCGCATGCCACTGTCAGGAATGACACCCTGCGGTACTTTCTTGCCATGCACCGCGTGACGGCGCTCGTCCGTCCACCACAGTCGACCTTCGAACTCGCCTGCGCGGCCCAGGTCTTCGGGATCGAGCGGCCGGGGCTCCCGGCACGTCCCGGGCTGGCCGCCGACCGCTGAGCCGCCGTGGCCCGCCGTCGTCCATGCACTGCGCCGCGCGCACGCACGTGGGGCGCGGGTGGTCAGCATCTGCTCCGGCGCCTTCGCCCTGGCGCACGCCGGACTCCTGGACGGACGAGCGGCGACCACACACGGGGCGCCCGCTCCGCCGCCCAGGTCGCGCGGACGATGGTCATGCCGCCCCACCGCGAGGGCGGCCAGTTGCAGTATTCGGCGCCGCCGCATGCCGCGCAGATCGACGGCACGCTCGCGCCGTTGCTGGAGTGGGCCACCGAACGGCTCGGCGAACCGCTGACCATCGAGAGCCTGGCCGCCCACGCGGGTGTCTCAGGACGGACGCTCGCCCGCCGCGTCGGCCTGTCGCGTCCAACAATCTCCGCAGACGTTTCCTCGACAACCTCGGCACAACCCCGGGCGCCTACCGCCGAGCCTTCCAGACCAAGCCGCGATGACCAGGGCGGCGCCGGTTACGGAGGGGGAGTGGGGATGACGTCGGTGCGCTGCCCCCCGGCGGTGGAGTAATTGATGCCCGCGCCCCAAAGGTCGCAGAAATGCCGAAGCTCGCGCCGCCAGACCACGCCGTCAACGAGCCGGGTCTCCGTTCCGACGAGCTGTTTGACCTGGCGGAGGAAGATGGCTGTCTCCAGTTCGTGGGTGAGCTCGGCAAACTCCTCACGCTGTTGGAGGGACGACCCGTCAAGATAGTCCTGCACCGTCGCATCCCATTTACGTTGCTCTCGCTCGTTGCGTACGGTCCGCCCCTCTTCGAGCTTGGCGTTTTCCCTTTTGAACGAGCGTGCCAGTTCTTGCCGTTCGCGGCCACGCACTCGGGCCAGCTCTTCTCGCTGATCTTTCGCACGCTCGCTGGATATTTGATGGTCCCTGTGGTCTTGTTCCTCAATCCGCTTTGTTCGTTGCCGGGTCATCTTCTCCAAGTCCGTCAGGAGCTCGGCGAGTGCGTTGAATCGCTCGGGGTCGTGGGACGTCGGAGTGCTCCCCAGCAGGGCGGCTATGCCGTACAGGTGGTCGACGTCCGTCGGCCCGATCGGGTCGGATCCGCCGCTCTTGGTGGGCGGTTGCAGATAAGGAACCGGGTTCCAGGTGCTGAGCACCTTGTGGTCGATCTCGTCACTGGTCCACAGATGATCGCTGTGGGAGTCCATGGCCAGGCCGCCGCGCATCAGCCGCCGGGCGGTCTGCCGGGCCAGGCCGCGGTGGTAGTCGGCGGCGATGAGGATCAGCTCCCAGACGTCTTCCCCAGCAGCGCGGTCGGCCAGTTCACGCGCCAGCCGCGCGCGGCCTTCGTCGCTCCAGCCGTCGAAGACCGCCTCGTCGCGCCGGACCGCGGCGACAATAATCGGGGCGTCGCGGCGTGAGGCGCGCAAGACCTCACGCACCTCGGCCAGGCCACATTCGCCTTCCAACAGCTGGATCCGGTCCTTATTCTCGGATTCCTCGTTGATCTGGTCGAGCTCCTGCAACGTCTCAGCCTCGGAGACAGCGGGAAAGACATGCACGACCAGGGTGTGTAGACGCAGGTAGCGGTCACGATCATCGGTCAGCGGCGGGACCGGGAGACCCCGCAATACGTCATGCGAGTCGGGTATGAGCAACTCGCGCAGATCCGGGCCCGGTTCGATGCTCACGGAAGCCTCCAAGCGCTGCGTCCGTTCGACGGTCAGCGAAATGGTGATCAGGTGCCTATCGGCATCGCGGGCCTTTGCTAGCGCGATCACCATTCCAGGGGCCTCATCGTCTACCGCGACAGGCGGGAGGGGTCCCGCCCGCCTACCCCGTGGAGAGTTGATTTCGCCACGACCGCTTAGAACTCCTAAGGAATGCGCTCCGTGCGGCCTTTGCGCACGATGGTTCGCACTTACACTCGGCAATGGCCCGCCTCGAGGCGGGCCACCGCCGGCAACAGACGACGGGGGAGAAGCAGTGGACCGCATCGGGATCATCGGCGTGGGCGAGATCGGCCGGGCCATCGTGGACGGCCTGTGCGACGGCGTCGACCGGCCGCCGGAGATCTACCTGTCCCCACGAGGCGCCCGTACGGCCGCCGAGCTGTCCGAGCGGTATCCGAACGTGCACGTGTGCGCCGACAACCGCGACGTGGTGCACCGCTCCGAGCTGGTGATCCTTGCCGTCCGTCCCCAGGACCGCGGCGAGGCCCTGGCCGGACTCCGGGTCGGCGGCGACCGTGTCGTGGTCAGCGTCATGACCGGAGTCGCCATCAGCGAGCTGCGCCGCATGCTCGACACCGACGCCCCCGTGGTGCGCGCCATCCCGCTGCCCTCCGCGCGCGAACGCCGCTCCGTCACCGTGACCTGCCCCGCCCACCCGGCCGTGGACGAGCTCTTCGGCGGCCTCGGCGGGACGCTCACCGTCCCGGACGAAGCGACCCTCAATGTCTTCCAGGTGCTGACGGGCACGCTGACCACCCATTACCGGTACCTGGCCACGCTCACCGACTGGGCCGCCCGGCAGAGCGTTCCCGCCGAGGGCGCGGACCGCTACATCCGCGGCCTCTTCCAGGGCGCCGGACGCGCGCTGGGCAACGACACGCGCTCGCTACAGCAGCTCGCGAGCGACCACGAGACACCGGGCGGACTCAACGAGCGCCTTCGCACCACGTGGTTCGACCCGGCCAACGCCGAGGCCCTGACCCGGGCACTCGACTGGCTGCTCTCCGACCTCAAGTAGTCACGTCGGCCCAGGGGAGCCTCAGGGCCGCCGCTTGATGTGGGTGAGGAGGGCGGCGAAGTCGTTGGGGGCGAGGGTGAGGTGGCCGCCGTCCGGGTCCTTGGAGTCCCGCACTCCGATCCCGGTCCCTGGCGCAAGTCGTCCCAGCTCAACGCACACGTCGTCGTTGGCAACTCCGCTGTGCGAACTCTTGCGCCACTGGATGGTCATGTGTACGTCTCCAAGTACTTCTTGATCCGTTCGCGCGAGGCGTCCTGAGAGTCGGCCTTTGCGCCGATACGTTCGAAAGTATCAGCAAAGTCCTTGACCTCTTCGGGCATTTCGATCAAGCGTCCGCCGCCGAGGGCGCCCGCGTAGGCGATGTCCCGGTCGGGAAGGCCGATGAGCTGGAAGAACCCCTCCAGGCCCTCGTGCTCCCCGGCCGAGAACGGAACGATTCGCAAGATCACGTTCCATCGGTCGGCCATTTCGAGGAGGTGCTCCAGTTGCGGCCCCATGACCTCCGCCCCTCCGACCGGGCGCGCGAGGGCCGACTCGTCCAGAAGGGCCCAGATGTAGGGCGGGTCCTCGCGCTCCAGAATGGCGCGCTTTCGGGCGATCCGTCCGGCGAGCACCGCCTCGCGGTCCTTCGCCGTGCTCAGCCGACTGTGCCGTCGTGTGTAGTCGTCGGTTTGGAGGAGGAGCGGGATGGCCTGTCCGTGGAAGACCTTGATCTCGGCCGCCTTGCGCTCGTACTGGCTGTACTGTTTGAACCAGTTCGGGTCGTGTGCCATGCGGGCGTACCAGAGCAGTAATTCGAACAGGCCGCCAGTCTCGAACTTGACGTCGAGTCGCCTGGCGTAGTCGACCTGGAGCTTCGCGCGTCCGGCCTCGATGTTTGAAACACTCGATCGGGCCATTCCGATGATCTTGCCCCACTGGGTCAGGGACAGGCCCTCCTTCTCTCGCGTGAAGCGCAGGTAGTACGCGAGGAAGTGCCACATCGAGATCTTGGGATCAAGCGGATCCCTGACGATCACCATTTCGGCTCCCTGTTTCTGATTTTCGTTGGTACAGGCAAAGCTAGAACATGCTCGCGATCCTTGTCACAGGAAATCGGAAATCTAGGCAAGGGCGGGACGATGGTGACGACGGCGACGGGAGATTTGATCATTCCGCTGGCGGGAACGGCGGCGGCGGTGGGAATCGCGCGGACGCTCGCGGACGCGCGACTGTGCAAATGGGACTATTCCCATATCCTCGACGATTCACTGGTAATCGTCTCCGAACTGGTGACCAACGCGGCGCGGCATGCGCCGTACACGGAGCTCCGGCTCCAGCTCAGCCGGGACTCGCAGGGCGTCATCATCGCGGTCTGGGACTCGTCTCCGGAACTGCCGAGGCTCAAGCCGCTCAGCGAGCTGATCCTCGACGTCTTCGACATGTCGGAGGAGGCGTTCGACGACAATGGCGGGCGCGGGCTTCATATCGTCCAGGCGCTGTCCGCCTCGTGCGGTGTCACGCGCGACCCGTCCGGCGGCAAATGGGTGTGGGCCAGAATGTCTCCCTGAGAACGCCCGGCGTAGCAAGACGAGGGCGGGGTGATCACGAGTGTGCGATGGTCGGGCGGCCCCCTGGATGTCACCGAGGAGTGATCATGTCCCCACGTCCTACACCTGTGCTGTTCCTGCACGGATTCTGGTTCGGTTCCTGGTGCTGGAGCGAGGTGCTCGGCCGGGTGACCGGCAGCGGCCGGGTCGCGCACGCGGTCGACATGGCGGGGCACGGGCTTCGCGCTCGCCGTCCCCAGTGCCTTTCCATGCGCCCGTACGACCTGGGCGAGCTGGCCTCCGAGGTCTCGCCGGTGGCGGACGTCGACCTTGACCAGGCGGGGGATCTGCTGGTGTCGCAGATCCGGCGGCTCGCCCAGGACGGGCCGATCACGGCGGTCGCCCACAGCATGGGCGGGGCCGTGCTGACGCGCGCGGTGCAGCAGGTGCCGGAGCTGGTCGCGCACGCGGTGTATCTGGCCGCGTTCATGCCGGCCTCCGGTGTCCCGGCCGGTGACTACGCCGGGTCGCCTGAGAACGCGGACAGCCTCGTCGCACAGGCCGTGCGGGCCGATCCCGCGGTGGTCGGGGCGTTGCGGATCGACCTCGCGTCCGCCGACGCCGACTACCGCCGCCTGCTCAGGGCCGCTTTCTTCGACGACATCTCCCCGGACGAGGCCGAAGCGGCGCTCGGGCTGCTGACGCCCGACAGCCCGATCGCCATGCAGCTCGCCGCGACCGAGCTGACCCGCGACGGCTGGGGCTCGGTGGCCCGTACGTATGTCGTCTGCGAGCAGGACCTGGGGCTCCGCCCGGCGGTCCAGCGGAGGCTCATCGCCGAGGCCGACGCGGCGTTCCCCGAGAATCCGACCGCCGTGGTGTCGCTCGACTCGTCGCACTCGCCGTTCCTGTCGATGCCCGGCAAGGTCGCCGACATCGTCGCCAAGCTGGACTGACGCGGCGGGCGCGCGGGACGCGGAAACAGGGGCTCGGCCGTTGCGCGGCCGGGCCCCTTCGTCGTCTCCGGGGGCCGATTCACCCCTTGACCAGCCATGCCCGGTCGTGCAGACTCGCTTCAACCAGCGCACAAATGTGCGACGGGCGAACTATATTCGATAGTCCTTTCCTTCCTTTTTACCTTCCCGGATCCCCCTGACACCTGTCCACGTGAAACGAGGCCCATGGCATCCCAAGGTGCGACGCGGGGCGGCCGGAGGGTCGCGGCTCCGCCCCATCCGGACCCCAAGGTCCCCGACCTGCGGCTGCCGCCGCGAAGCTGCGACGCGCACTGCCACATCTTCGGTCCAGGCGACGTCTTTCCCTTCCCTGAGGACCGGGCGTACGACCCGCCCGACGTCTCCAAGGACGACCTGCGCCGACGGCACGACCTGCTGGGCCTGGACCGCGCCATCATCGTCCAGTCCGCCGCGCACGGGCACGACCATTCGGCGCTGCTCGACGCGCTGCGCACCTACCCCGACCGGTACCGGGGCGTGGCGCTGCTGACCCCGCGCAGTACGCCCGCCGAGGTCGCGGCGCTGCACAGGGCGGGGGTGCGCGGGGTGCGCGTGCAGTTCATGCCGCATCTCGGTTCCGAGCCGACGCCGGACGAGCTGCGCGCGGTGCTGGATCTCGTCCGGCCGTACGCCTGGCACGTGGCGTTCCACATCGCCGGTAACGCGGTCGTCGACATGTTCGACACGCTCCGCTCGACCGGGCTGCCCGCGGTCATCGACCACATGGCGCGGGTCGATCTGAGCACCGGGCTGGACGGTGCGCAGGTGCGGGCGCTGCGGCGGCTGCTCGACACCGGCGACGTGTGGGTCAAACTCAGCGCGCTCGAACGGATGTCGGCGGAGGGGCCGCCGTACGCGGACGCGGTCGCGCTGGCGCGGCTGCTCGCCGAGCAGGCACCCGAGCGGTGTTTGTGGGGCACCGATTTCCCGCATCCGAATGTGCCCGAGATGCCTGATGACGGGGTGCTCGTCGATCTGATCGAGCGGATCGTGCCGGACGAAAGCTCTCGGCACCGGATTCTCGTCGCCAATCCTGCCGGGCTTGCCGATTTCCCGCCGGAGCCCCGATGACCAGGCTGCATCCGCGCGGCACCGTCTTCACGCAAGCGCCCCGGCCGCCGGACGAGATGCTGCGGGCCTACGACGGGCTGGCGGTGGCGTCCGTCCACGAGGCGATGGGGCAGCGGAACCTGCTGCGCGGCGTCCGGCCGCTGGCGGCTGGGACGCGCGCGGTCGGGCGGGCCGTCACGGCGCTCGATCTGTCCGGCGGCAACCTGACCCTGCACGCGATGCTGGAGGTGGCCGGGCCCGGCGACTTCCTGGTGTGGACGTCCCAGCACGGGCCGGTCGACTCGGCGGTGTGGGGCGCGAACGTCAGCGAGTCGGCGGCGGCGCGGGGGCTGGCGGGCGCGGTGATCGAAGGGCACGCCCGCGACATCGCCGACATCGAGCGGGTCGGGTTCCCGCTGTGGGCGCTGGGCGTGACGCCCGCCGCCACTGGGAAGACGCGCGCCGGGTGGGGCAACGTGCCCGTGGTGTGTTGCGGCGCGTACGTGCGGCCGGGCGATCTCATCGTCGCGGACGGGGACGGCGTCGCTGTCGTCCCGCTGGAGGACGCCGCCAAGGTCGCCGACGCCGCCGCTGCCCGCGACCTGCGCGAGACCACGACGCTCACCCCGCGCGTGCGCGAGGGCGAGTCGCTGTTCGCGGTACGCGACTGGGCCGAGAACTTCCCTGCCGACGGCGGACGCTTCGTCGACGCCGCATGGGATCAGGACAAAGAGAACGGAGAATGAATGAAGGCCGTCGTCGCCCTGGAGACCGGTCCGCCGAGCGTGATGAAGTGGACGGACGCCGAGCCGCCGAAACCCGCGCGCGACGAATGCGTGGTGAAGGTCGAGGCGTGCGGGGCGTGCATGCACGAGGTGCTCGTCCGGCGGGGCGACCGGGCGCAGGGCACCGGGTTCCCGATCATTCCCGGGCACGAGGTCGTCGGTGAGGTCGTCGAGATCGGCGCCGACGTCGTCGACTTCGCGGTCGGCGACCGGGTCGTCTCCAACCAGCGGCAGCGGGTCTGCGGCAAATGCCGGGAGTGCCGGATGGGGCGCGAGACGCGCTGCCCGCGCAAGGTGTTCCTCGGCGACATCGGGCTGAACGGCGGCTACGCCGAACTCGTCGCGGTGTCGGACGGCAGCCTCGTGAAGGTTCCGGCGGGCATCACGTCGCCGGACGTCGCCGTCGCGTCCTGCGCCATCGGCACGGTGCTCAACGCGCTGCGCGACGTCGCGCGCCTGGAGCTGGGGGAGACCGTGCTGGTCACGGGGGCGGGCGGCGGGATCGGGCTGCACGCCATCCAGCTCGCGAAGGCGTCGGGGGCGCGGGTCGTCGCGCAGACGACGTCGGCGAACAAGGTCGCGGCCGTCCGGGAGGCGGGCGCGGACGAGATCCTCCTCGTCGAGCGGGGCGCCGACTACAGCAAGGACGTCATGGACGTCACCGAGGGGCGGGGCTGCGACATCGTCCTGGAGAACGTCGGCGCCGCGTCGTTCCTGTCGAGCGTGAAGACCGTCGCGCTGCACGGGCGGCTCGTCCTGGTCGGCGAGGTGCAGAAGAAGCCGCCGGTGGTGGAGGCGGACCTGGTCGGCTGGCGCGGCCGCGACATCTCGATCAGGTCGGCGGCCAGCACCACCAAGCGGCAGCTTGAGGACGTGCTGACGCTCATGGAACGGGGCGTGGTGACCCCCGTCGTGACCGACACGCTGCCCATGTCGGAGGCTCCCAGGGCGCACGAGATCTTGGAGAGCGGCTCGGCGACCGGACGGATTCTCCTCGTCCCCGACACCACCGGCTGAACTGTGGGAGGAAACGAAGATGGGATCTCGTAGACCGGGCTCGCTGGCGTTCCGGATCGTCGCGTCGTCCCTCGCCGTCGCGCTGGCGGCGACCGCGTGCGGCGACGACGGCGGCAATTCCAAGGAGAGCGGCGAGAATCTGAAGACCGTCAAGGTCGCCCTGGCCATCAAGGCGATGAACTCCAGTTTCGCCGCCATTCCGGTGGCCCGCTACCTCGGCTACTTCAAGGAGGAGGGCCTGAAGGTCGAGACGACGTTCACGCCCGGCTCGACCCAGGCGATCCAGGCGGTCGCCGCCGGGCAGATGGAAATGGCGGCGCCGGTGCCGCAGTCGCTCATCCCGGACGCGGTGAAGAACAAGTCCGACCAGCGGATGTTCTTCAACTGGGCGCGGTCGCAGGTGGCGAGCTTCGCCGTCGAGGGCGGCAGCCCGATCAAGAGCTGGGCCGACTTCAAGGGCAAGAAGATCGGCGCGCAGAGCCTCGGCAGCGGGACGATCCCGCTGGCCAAGGCGCTGCTGACCGAGCAGGGCCTCAACCCGGACACCGACGTCCAGTTCGTGTCGGTCGGCCTGGAGGCCGGCGCCTACCACGCGCTGGAGAGCAAGCGCGTCGACGCGCTGATGCTGTTCGACTCGCAGTACGCGGCGATGGAGAACCTCGGCGCCAAGCTCCGCTATTTCAAGTCGGCGCTCTCCCAGGAGCTGTTCTCGACCGGGTTCTCCGCCAAGCAGTCGTACATGAAGGCCAACCCGAAGGTGATCGAGGGGTTCGGCAGGGCGATGGCGAAGGCGAACGTCTTCGTGACCGCCAACCCGGAGGCCGCCATCAAGATGATGTACGAGATCTACCCGAAGACGAACATCCCCGGCGTCCCCGAGAAGAAGAAGATGGAGGACAACAAGCGGATTCTCGCCCTGCGCACCACGCACATCTTGAGTGGTAATCCGGAGGCCGGTAAGAACTGGGGCTCGTTCCCCGAGTCGGGTGTTAAGGCGTGGAGCGACTTTTCCGTTTCCACCAAGCTGACGCCGACGGCGTTCAAGGCCGACCAGTTCGTCACCAACGAGTTCGTGCGGGCGTTCAACACCTTCGACAGCCAGCAGATCAAGAACGCCGCCAAGACCTACAAGTTCGAGGGCTGACATGGCGGCGACTGACATGGCGACACCTGACACGGCGGCGACAGAGCACGCCGTGGAGCTGGCCGGGCTGCGTCACGTGTTCCCCGGCCGGGGGCGCGGACGGCGGGCCGTGCGGGACGTCGAGGCGGTCAAGGGCGTCGACCTGACCATCGCGCCCGGCGAGTTCGTGAGCATCGTCGGGCCGAGCGGGTGCGGCAAGAGCACGATCCTGAAGATGATCGCGGGCCTGCTGCGTCCGACCGAAGGGGCCGTGCGGGTGTGGGGCGAGCCGGTCACCGGTCCGCGCCGCGACATCGGCATCGCGTTGCAGGATGCGACGCTGCTGCCGTGGCGGGACGTGATGTCCAACTGCTTGTTCCCCGTCGAGCTGCACGGCAAGGTCGACGACGCCGCCCGGAAACGCGTGACGGGCCTGCTGGAACGGGCGGGCCTGGCGGGCTTCGAGTCGCGCCGCCCGAAGGAGCTGTCGGGCGGGATGCGGCAGCGCGTCGCGATCTGCCGGGCGCTCGCCGACGACCCCGGGCTGCTGCTCCTCGACGAGCCGTTCGGCTCCCTCGACGCGCTGACCAGGGAGCAGATGAACATCGACCTCAACCGCATCTGGCGGGAGACCGAGAAGACCGCGCTGCTCATCACCCACGGGATCGACGAGGCGGTGCTGCTGTCGACGCGCGTGGTGATCCTGTCGGAGCGTCCCGGCACCGTGGTCGAGGTCGTCACCCCGCCGTTCCCCAAGGAGCGGACCAAGGAGCTGATGGCCACACCCGAGTTCGCGGAGGTGTGCGGGCAGGTGCGCGACCGGCTGTTCGCGTCCGAGGCGAGGGTCGGCGGATGACGGCCCAGCCGACGACCCGCCCCGCCGGGGCGCCCCCAGGGGCGGGCGCGGCGGTGCGGTGGGGCGCGTTCGTGGTGGTCACCGCCGTCCTCCTCGCCGCGTGGCAGGTTCTGCCGTCCGGCGTGCAGGGCGACGGCAGTTCGGTGCCGAAGCTGGACGCCGTGCTGAAGGCGCTCGGCCCGTCCGGTGAATGGGGCGAATACCTGAAGGCGCTGCGCACGACGCTCGGCGAGGCGTTCTTCGGGCTGCTGATCGGCTTCGCGGCCGGTGTGGTGCTCGGGGTGCTGCTCGGCGAGTCGCGGATCCTGCGGCAGGGCTTCTACCCGTACGCGCTCGCGCTGCAGGCGCTGCCGCCGATCGCGCTCGCGCCGATCTTCGTGATCTGGTTCGGGCTCGGGATGACGTCCAAGATCGGCCTCGTCGCCGCCGCGACGCTGTTCCCCATCCTGGTGAGCACGATGGCGGGCGTGGCCGAGACCGACCGCGGCCGGATCGAGATGGCCAGCGCGTTCGGCGCGTCCAAGGCCCAGATCCGGCTCAAGATCATCTTTCCGGGGCTGGTGGTGCCGATCTTCTCCGGACTGGAGATCTCGGTGGTGCTGTCCTTCCTGGCCGCCATCGCCGGCGAGCTGATCAGCGCCAACGCCGGGGTCGGCGTGATCTTGCAGGTCTACCAGCGCGACTTCCGGCTGGCCGAGGAGTTCGCCGTCCTGATGATCCTGGTCGTGGTCGGACTGGCGCTCGCCCTGCTGGTGCGCCTCGCCCGGCACTTCGTACTGGAGCGCATGCCCAATGAATAAGGTCACCGAGGCGCCGGACGAGCGCGTCCAGCGGCGCGATCCCCCCGCGCCCAAACGGCCCCACCGCTCCGGCCCGCTGGCGAAGGCCGCGTTCCTGCTGCTGCTGCCGCCGCTGGTGGTCGGGCTGGCCGGGGTCCTGCTGATCCAGCTCGTGATCTCCCGGTTCGAGATCAGCGGGGTCGTGATCCCCGCGCCGACCGACGTGTTCGAGGTGATGCGCTCGGACATCTTCCTGGAGCAGGTCGGGCAGAGCACCTGGGAGACGTGGAAGGCCACGCTGATCGGGTTCGTGCTCGGCGCCGGGGCGGGCGTGCTGCTCGGCATCATGATGGGGGAGTCGCGGATCGTCAGGTTCGTCCTGTACCCGTACGTCGTCGCGTTCCAGTCGCTGCCCAAGATCGCGCTCGCCCCGGTGTGCGCGCTGTGGCTCGGCTTCGGCCTGACGATGAAGTTCAGCTTCGCGGCGATGCTGGCGTTCTTCCCCGCCGTGATCGCGACGCTGGCCGCGCTGTCCACCGTGTCGGAGTCGCGGCTGGAGATGGCGACGGCGTTCCGCGCGAGCCGCCGCCAGCGGTTCCTGCGGATCACGCTGCCGTCGGCGGTGCCGGGCATCGTCTCCGGGCTGGAGATCAGCATGGCGTTCGCGCTGATCGGCGCGATCGTCGGGGAGTTCGTCGCGCCGTCGTCGGGTGGGCTCGGGCAGCTCCTGCTCACCTACAGCGAGGCGATCAACGTGGCCGCCGAGTTCTCCGTGCTGGCCGTGCTGATGCTGCTCGGCATCCTGCAGAACAAGATCCTTTTCAGTGCGATACGGCTCGGCACGGAGAGATTCTTCGAGTCGTCCCGGTGACGGCGTACGACCTGCTGATCAAGGGCGGCCGGGTCGTGTTCCCGGGCGACGGCCTCGACGGGCACCACGATGTCGGCGTCCGGGACGGCACGGTCGTCGCCGTGGAACCCGGCCTCGACCCTGCGCAGGCGACCCGAGTGCTCGACGCAACCGGCGCACTCGTCTGCCCCGGCCTGGTCGACGCGCACGCGCACGTCTACTGGGGCGCGACGTCGATCGGCGCCTGGCCCGACGACGTGTGCGCCGACCTCGGCGTCACGACCGTGGCGGACGGTGGTAGCAGCGGAACCGACACGTTCGCGGGCTTCCACCGCTGGATCGTCGGCGGCTCGCGCACCCGCGTCCTGTGCCACCTCAACCTGGCCCGCACCGGCCTGACCGGCCTCATCCCCGAACTACGCCCCGAACTCGCCGACCCGGAAGGCGTGGCGCGGCTTATCGAAGAACACCCGGACACCATCACCGGGATCAAACTCCGCCTTTCCGAACCGATAACCGGCGGCCCGTGCCGTCCGATGCTGGAACTGGGCGCGAAGGTCTCCGCCGAGACGGGCCGTCCGCTGCACGTCCACATAGGCGGCACCACGGAACCTCTGACCGAACTCCTCCCGCTCCTCTCACCCGGCGACACGGTGACCCATTACCAGACCCCGCAGCCGAACGGCCTCCTTGACGAGCACGGAATCGTCCTGCCCGCAGCGAGAGAGGCAAGAGAACGCGGCGTCCTGTTCGACTGCGGACACGGAATGAGCCATTTCAGCTTCCCCGTGGCCGAGGCCCTCCTAGCCCAGGACTTCCCACCCGACACGATCAGCAGCGACCTCAGCCACCGCTCCTTCCCAGGCCTGACGCTCCTCTCCGTCATGAACAAATGGCTGGCCCTGGGAATGTCGCTCGCAGAAGCGCTGAAAGCGACCACCGTCACCCCGGCGTCCGCCCTCGGCCATCCCGCCCTAGGCCACCTGACCCCCGGCGCCGAAGCCGACATAGCGATTCTGACCTGGGAGAACGGCGAATTCACCTACACCGACGCGCTGGGCGAAAGCCGCACAGCCCGCCGTCGGCTGACCCCGCTCGCCACCCTCCGCGCAGGCGACGTCCGCCGGACGGCCTAGCGACGGCCACGCCACGGGCCGGGGTCGGTTCAACAGTCTTGATCTTGTCAAGCGACTGGCCGAGTTGGGACGTCGCGCAGCGCCGCACGCCGCTTTAGGGCGCGTCATATCGGGTCATGTTCGATAGAGAAATCATGCCCTACCAGCCGAATTGAATTTTGGTATGCACTTTTCTCGCCCCTGCGCAGGGCCGTTATACGGCATCCGGCAAGGGTTGTGGGGAATGGAGAACTGGGTCAAGATCACGTTCGACCCCGCTTGTTACTCATTGGTGTTTGATACGAGGAGGCAAGCACGTGTCCCGACGAACGAGGCGACTCGGCATTCCGGCCCTGATGGCCGTGGCCGCCCTGCTGATAGGGCCTGGGGTGGCAAGCGCCACACCAGGCTCCATCCCCAAACCCGACCCCAACGCGGCGCCTTCGACAAGGCCCGCGGCCGGGCCAGAGGCCACGACCGCGGCCGGGAACCGACCCGTATCAGGCAAGAACCCACAGGCCGGCCCGACCTTCACGCAGGTGAGCGGGGTGTGGCAGGTCAACGCCTGGAGGGCCGTCCTGCGAAACACCGTCACCGACGCGGACGGCGACAAGGCGAACCTGACCTTCGAGGTCTGGACGACCGACGCCGCCGGCAAGCCGAAAGACAAGGTCAAGCTCACCGACGACAACGACTACGGCGTCCTGGTCTCCGGCTTCGTCGCCTCGGGCAAGACCGCTTCGGTGACCGTGCCGGCCGGCAAGCTCAAGCTCGGCGTCACCTACATCTTCCATACCTCCGCCTATGACGGCAGCCTGTACGAGACGTCGTGGTCGCCCTGGGCACGATTCCGCTTCACCAGGGCCGTCGACCTGACCCTGCCCAACCCCGATACCGCGGCGCCGAACCCGGACCAGACCGCCCAGCCGTACACGAGCGCGCTGGCGCCGCCTTCTCCGTGGCCGCCCGCACCCAGCCCGAACCGCTCCCGCTCGGCTCCCCCCAAGACGTTCGAAAGTCACTGCACCACCTCCTCGCACGGAGCGAAGGTGTGCGGCAAGGCCGAGTTCTACAACGGCCGCAACTTCAACCTCCACCGTGGCACCGGTGCGGGAGCGAGAGCCACCGCGCACCAGCCCCTGGTCAGCGATTGTGACCCGGCCAAGCCGCGGGCAGGTGTGTGGACCACGCGTTTCGAGGAATGCACGTCGCTCGTCCTGGCGTGGGAAGTGACCGCCAACGGGACCTTCCTGGGCACCGTGAAAGCACTGGTAGTCAACGAGCGCAAGCTTGACCGGGCGTCCGGGAACATCACCGAGCGGATCAACGTCGTCGAGGTGAGCATTCCGACGACGGGAATCCTCTCGTTCACCCTGGAGACCCCGAAGGTCGAGTGCAAGCCAGGCAGCTGCGGCACACCGAACGTCGGCGGCTGGCAGGGCGTGGCCACCTGGGTTCCCGGTGTCCCCTCCCACAGCGTGGCCATGGACGTTTCCTACGGCTGGACGCCGGGCTCACCCTCCACGCCGCAGGTGACGAAGCTCGGCCGTCAGGTCTCGATGAACAGCTCGACCAAGATCGCGGGCACCACGGAGGTGCTCTCGATCCCCGCGAGCTACACCGACCTCGTGAAGGACTGGAACAACGCCGATCTGGAGAAGGACGGAAACGCCAACCAGGTCCGGTGCTCCAACACCAAGATCGTCAAGGAGGTGCCGACGACCGGCTGCGTGTTCCACAACTACGTGCCGACCTACACCTTCGACGCGGCGAAGTACCCGCAGGCGTCGGCGCACGCCTGGCTGATCCAGCACAAGCTGCCCAACCACCCCGGCAGCAAGGCCGACACAAAGCCGCTGTACTTCCTGGCCGACAGTGACCTCCCCGGCAACCGGGCGGTGATCTGCCCCGATGGATGGGCGGCGGCCAACGGCGACCCGAGCGTCCTCAGCGGTGCGACGGACAAGCTGAACTGTGACGAGTTCGCGTTCAACGCCACCTACAACAGTGGCGGGATGCCCTCGTCCGTGGGTGGCCTGAACCCGGTCAGCAGCGGCAACGCCTGTGTACAGACCTTCGCGACCAAGCCGGGCGACACCGACACCGTCCACCTGTTCAACATCGACGGTCTGGTGCCGACGTGGAAGGAGGTCTGCGGACGGTCCGCGATCTCCGGGAGACACAACAGCGGTTCGATGGCCGCGTTCCCGGCCTTCAACGTGAACCAGCACCTGCTGGACCGGGACCCGTACTGGCTGAACACCAACATGAGCGCGAAATGCGCCAGCGACAGCGCGACCGTGGAATGCACCATGACCGCGAACAACAAATAGCGGCACCCCGCTCGTCAGGGGGCGTCGCGCCGAAAGGGCGCGTCGCCCCCGCTGCCGCTGCCGCTGTTCAGAATGGCGAGGGCAGATGCACCGCGGGCAGCAGCCCCTGCTCGATCTCCCGGCGCGGCAGCGACAGCCCGAGATGCTCGCCCACCGCCCTGAACAGCCGCCTGGCCAACTCCCCGTCCTCGTCCTCGGGATCCTCGCAGCCGGGAAAGGTGTCTCGCACCGCACCGGCCTGGCGCATGGCCGCATCCAGTGCGGCGAACGCCCCGAGCCGGTCCTCGGGCGAGATCGCGGCCAGCAGGCTGTCCCCGGGTTCGGCGGCACTCGCTTCGCCGGCGGCATCGACGTAGTACACCCACGGGTGCTCATGCAGGAAGCGGTCCAGGCAGACGAGTTCGCAGCCCTGCGGCACCAACGTGTCCCCGCCCGACCGGTCCAGGAAGATCAGGTGCCAGGTGGACTGCTCGATCTCCAGGACGTACGTCCAGTCGCCGCTGCGGCCGAACATCGCGACGCTGTCGGCCAAGGGCACACTCCGCCGGTCGAAATCCTTGAACGGCACGGGTTGTTCGGCCTCGCGGCGGTCGGCGCCGAGGCGAACCACGAAGTCGACCGGGTCCATGCCGCGTACCGCCGTGAGGCAGATGTTCGAGAGCATCCCATGATTGACAAGCCCACCGAAATACCAGTGCTCGCCGATCCACGCCAAGTCGTCCGCCATTGTGCCGACCTCTCTCTCGATCGTCGCGCACACCGTACCGAGCCTCGGGACTCCTTTATGGGCGGGACGCCGGGGTGGACGGGCGGTGGCCGAAGCGGGACTGGAGGTCGGTGTTGACCTCGTCGAAGTCGCGGCCCTTGGTCTCGGGGACGTAGCGGACGACGAACAGCAGGCCGAGCAGCGAGATCGCGCCGAAGATCCAGAACGTCTCGCCCTGGCCGATCGCGTTCGCGATCGGGAGGAAGACGAGGCTCACCACGAAGTTCGACGCCCAGTTGACGGCCGTGGACGCGCTCGACCCCGCCGCGTGCTCGTGCGGCGGGAAGATCTCGCCGATCAGCGTCCAGAACACCGGGCCGAGGCCGACGGCGTAACCGGCGATGTAGAGGACCATGAACACCAGCGACAGCACCGAGGAGAAGTCGGCCACGAACGCCAGGCCGAGCAGCGCCATCGTGACCGTCATCGCGGCCAGCGAGAACAGCATCAGCGGCCGGCGTCCGGTCCGGTCGATGGCGCGGATCGCCACGATCGTCATGACCAGGTTGATGACGCCGATCGCGATGGAGTAGACGATGGCGTTGGACGCGGTCAGCCCCGTCTGCTCGATGATCGTCGGGGCGTAGTAGATGATCGTGTTGATCCCGCCGAACTGCTGGAGGGCCGCGAGCGCCAGGCCGACGACCAGCGCCGGACGGACCCCGGCCGCCAGCAGCGCCCGCGCTCCGGTCGCCTGCTCCGGGCCGTCGCCGTCCTGCCGGGCCTGTTCGCGTTGCTCGAACCGTTCGATGAGGCGGTCGGCGGTCGCCAGGTTGGTGACCGACGCGATCAGCCGGCGCGCGCGGCGTTCGCGGCCCTGGGACAGCAGCCACACCGGGGACTCCGGCAGCGCCCACAGCGCCGCCGCGACGATCACCAGCGCGGGCACCGCGCCCATCCCGATCATCGCCCGCCAGTTCTCCGAGCCGGAGAAGACGACGTTCACCAGGTACGCCGCCAGGATGCCGATCGTGATCATCAGCTGGTTGAGGGAGAGCATCCGGCCGCGGATCTCCTTCGGCGAGATCTCCGAGAGGTAGATCGGGACGGTCGCCGACGCCGCGCCCACCGCCAGCCCGAGGACGAGCCGTCCGGCCAGCAGCACCCCGTAGCCGGGGGACAGGACGGCGATCGCGGTGCCGACGAGGAACACCAGGCCCTCCATGCCGAGCGCCTGCCTGCGGCCGTAGCGGTCGGCGATCCGTCCGGCGAGCAGGGCGCCGACCATGGCGCCCAGCACCAGGACGCTGACCACGCTGCCCTGCTCGAAGGAGTTCATGTGGAAGTCGGACCTGATGAACAGCAGCGCCCCGGAGATCACGCCGGTGTCGAAGCCGAACAGGAACCCGCCGACCGCGACGAGGAATCCCCACCGCCGGATCCTGCGCAGGCCCGCGGCGGGGACCTCGGTCAGCGGCCCCTCCCCGACGGGGGCACAAGAAAAGCCCTGCACGTCATCCCCCGTGATCGGCCGATGTCCGTTCACGCGGACATTTACCCCTGGCCACCCAAAGGAGCTATCCGGTTGGAATGCGAAGAACAAAGCATCTTTGGGGCCGCTCACCGGGGCCGCTTTCCGGGAGCGATGCCGGTGGTGGCCACCAGAAGCCGATCATGGTTACCCGGGCGGCGGCCCGGGGAAGATCCTTCCGGGACTGATGTGGCGACTGCGAAAGCGGGGCGGCACCGTGACGAACACGCGGCGGGAGACCGGTCCGGAGGCGGCCGGGCCTGGACCGTCCGGCGCCGGTGCCAGGCCCATGGTCATGCTGGTCGTGGCCACGCTCGGGTTCGCGGTGAACTTCTGGGCGTGGGCGCTGCTCAGCCCGCTCGGCCCCCGCTTCAAGGACTCGCTCGAACTGTCGTCGTTCGAGCAGTCGCTGCTGGTGGCGGTGCCCGTGGTCGTCGGGTCGGTGGGGCGGATACCGGTGGGCGCGCTCACCGACCGGTTCGGCGGGCGGGTGATGTTCCCCGTGGTGTCGCTGATCACGATCGTGCCCGTCCTGTATCTGGGGCTGCTGGGGCATTCGTCGCTGGCGGCGCTGCTGGTCGGCGGGTTCTTCCTCGGCGTCGGCGGCACCGCGTTCGCGGTCGGGGTGCCGTTCGTCAACGCGTGGTTCCCGCCGGAACGGCGCGGCTTCGCGATCGGCGTGTTCGGCGCCGGGATGGGCGGTACCGCGATCAGCGCGCTGACGACGGTCAAGGAGGTCGACCGCTGGGGCATGGACGTCCCGTTCGAGGTGATGGCCGTCCTGCTCGCGGTGTACGCGGTGGTGTCGTGGTTCGTCCTGAGGGAGGCGCCTGGACGGACGCCGCCCGGCGAGCCCCTCACGAAACGGCTGGCGGCCACGGTGCGGATGAGCGTGACCTGGCAGATGTCGGCGCTGTACGCGGTGGCCTTCGGCGGCTACGTCGCGTTCTCGGTGTACCTGCCGACGTATCTGAAGACGCAGTACGGCCTGTCGCAGTCGGACGCCGCGAACCGGATGGCCGGGTTCGTCCTGCTGGCCGTGGTGATGCGGCCGTTCGGCGGCTGGCTGTCGGACCGTGTCGGCGCGGTGCGGGTGATGGAGGTGTCCCTCGCGGTGACGGTCGTCGGCGCGGCCGTGCAGGCGTTCGCGCCGCCGCTGATGCCGCTCGGGACGATCGCGTTCCTGACGATGGCCGCGGCGCTCGGCGCCGGGAGCGGCGCGACGTTCGCGCTGGTGGCGCGGCTCGCCCCGGCGGACAAGGTCGGCGCGGTCACCGGCGTCGTCGGCGCCGCGGGCGGGCTCGGCGG
>JBOHBY010000166.1:0-1760 GCA_050698635.1 Spirillospora sp. | reverse complement strand
CGCGTTCGCCGACGCGCTCCTCGGACCGCTCCGCAAAGAGGGGCTGGTGGAGACCGTCCGCGCGTACGTCGCGGCCAACGGGCAGGGCGAGGCGGCGGCGCGGGCGCTCGGTGTCCACCGGCACACGCTCCGGACGCGGATGCGCAAGGCCGCCGAGCTTCTGGGCCGTGACCCGGACGACCCCGCCGTCCGCGCGGAACTGTGGATCGCGCTGGCCATCGCGTCCAATCCGGACGACCGGATTGGACAGCGCGGAGACTCGCATACGTCCCCGCCGGAGATAGCGTGAGGTCATGAACGTGACTCCATTCTGGCTGGCCGGCCGGCCCGAGACCGGTGGCGGCGAGCTGACCGTTACGCATCCCTACGACGGCCGCGTGGTCGGGACGGTGGCCGTCCCGACGCCGGGGCAGGTGGAGGAGGCCGTGGCCGCGGCGCACGCGATCCGCGCACAGGCGGCCGCGCTGCCGCTGCACGTACGGGCCGAGGCGCTCGCGCACGTGTCCGCGCGGATCGCCGAGCGCGCCGAGGAGATCGCCCGGCTGATCACCGGCGAGAACGGCAAGCCGCTGCTGTGGGCGCGCGGCGAGGTGACCCGCGCGATCTCCACGTTCCGGTTCGCCGCCGAGGAGGCCCGCCGGTTCAGCGCCACCACGCAGCGGCTCGACACCGACCCGGCCGCCGAGGGCCGGATGGCCTACATCACCCGCGTGCCGAAGGGCCCGGTGCTCGGCATCTCGCCGTTCAACTTCCCGCTGAACCTCGCCGCGCACAAGATCGCCCCGGCGATCGCGGCGGGCACGCCGATCGTCCTCAAGCCCGCCCCGGCGACGCCGCTGTCGGCGCTGCTGCTCGGCGAGCTGCTCGCCGAGACCGACCTGCCCGCCGGGATGTTCTCCGTCCTGACGGTACCGAACGACCGGGCGTCCGCGCTGGTCGACGACCCGCGCCTGCCGATCGTGTCGTTCACCGGGTCCGTGCCCGTCGGCTGGGCGATCAACGACCGGGTGCCGCGCAAGCACATCACGCTCGAACTCGGCGGGAACGGCGCGGCGGTCGTCCTGCCGGACGCCGACCTCGACCACGCCGCCAAGCGGATCGGCCTGTTCTCCAACTACCAGGCCGGGCAGAGCTGCATCGCCGTCCAGCGCGTCTACGTCGACCGCTCCGTGTACGACGAGTTCGTGCCGAAGCTCGTCGACACCGTCGGCTCGCTCGTCACCGGCGACCCGTGGGACGACAAGACCCAGGTCGGCCCGCTCGTCAGCCAGGACGCCGCGGAGCGCGTCGAGTCCTGGGTGGACGAGGCCGTCGCCACGGGCGCGAAGGTCCTGACCGGCGGCACCCGCGAGGGCGCCGTGTACGCGCCCACGGTGCTCGCGAGCGTCCCCGCCGACGCGAAGGTGTCGCGCGAGGAGGTCTTCGGGCCGGTCCTGCTCGTCCAGCCCGTGGACGGTGTCGACGACGCGTTCGCCCAGGTCAACGACTCCAAGTTCGGGCTCCAGGCGGGCGTGTTCACGCGCAGCATCGACGTCGCGTTCCGCGCCCACCGCGAGCTGGAGGTGGGCGGCGTGGTGATCGGCGACGTCCCGTCCTACCGGGCCGACCAGATGCCGTACGGCGGCGTGAAGGACTCCGGCGTCGGCCGCGAGGGCCTGCGCTCGGCGATGGCCGACTACACCGAGGAGAAGGTCATGATCCTCACGGGCCTGCCCCTCTAACTCCGCTGTGGGCGGGGCCCTGCGTACAGGCCGGTGCGC
>JBOHBY010000165.1:0-8095 GCA_050698635.1 Spirillospora sp. | reverse complement strand
GGATCGTCTACGTCGACAACGACCCGGTCGTCCTCGCGCACGCCCGCGCGCTCCTGACGAGCACCCCTGAGGGGAGGACCGCCTACGTCCAGGCCGACATGCGCTCGCCCGACGACCTCTTCGGCGACCCCGCCCTGCACGAGACGCTCGACCTCACCCGTCCGATCGCCCTCACCGTGATCGCGATGCTCCAGTTCGTCGAGGACGCCCAGACCCTGGTGGACGCGCTCGTCGCCCCGCTCGCCCCCGGCAGCTACCTCGCCCTCACCATCCCCACCGGCGACCTCGCGCCCGAGTCGCGCGACCTCGCCCGCGAGTACACGCGCGGCGGCATCCCCATGTACCTCCGCGACCGCGCCGAGGTCGAACGCCTCCTCAGCGGCCTGGAACTCCTCGACCCCGGCGTCGTCCCGATGCCCCGCTGGCACCCCGCCCCCGGCGACGAGCCCCTCCCGGACACCGCCACCAACATGTACGCCGCCGCCGCCCGCAAGCCCTAGCCGCGCTCGGCGTCAGGCGACCACAACCACGCCTTGGCGCGCGTCTCCTTGTGGCTGACGCGCAGGGGACGGTAGGCGTCCGGATTGATCAGCCCACCGCGCGCCGTGGCGTCGCCGTACAGCCGATCCGACACGATCAGCCCGAGGTCGGCGGAGCCGCCCGCGAGCGCCTTCCTGAACGCCGCGGCCTCAAGCAGCCGGAACAGGTGGAGGACCGCCTGCCCGGCGACACCGTGCGCGTCCCGGTTGACGTGCCCGGCATGGACGGCGACGCGCAACCGTAACCGCGCCGCCGGCGACGCGAGCCGGTTGTGACGGCGGAGCACCGCGGTCAGGTGGTGCGCGAACGGGTCCAGGAACGCGTCGGCGGGCACTTCGGGCGGCGCGATGATGAGCGCGCCGTCACCGCGGTCCTCCCGGTAGCAGTCCCACCAGGGGATCCGGGTGATCTCGCACGCCTCGGCCAGCCGCGCGTACAGCTGGTGACGCTGGTGCAGCTGGCTGTGCTCGTCACCGAGCAGCCCGAGGTGCTCGCGGCCGCGATGCACTGTAGCCACGCGACCGTCTCGGCCATTCTCAACGGTCATCGGTTCCCATCGTGGGAGCAGACGGCGGCGTTCGTGCGGGCCTGCCGCGGCGACGTCCAGGCGTGGCGGTCCCGGTGGGTCGAGGTGGACCGGGAGATCAGCGCGGAGCTCTCGCCGGACCCGGATGAGGGGACGCTGCTGGACGCGCCCACGCCGTCGGCGTCCGTGCGGCATCTGACAGGGCGCCACCACTACAAGGCCGCGACCGAGCAGATTCGGAAGACGCAGGCGCGTATTCTGACCACGTATCTTCGGGTCACGCCGCCGTCGTACTTCGTCGGGTTCACCGACCGCGACACGGGGGACGCCGCGGAAGAGTACTTCGCCGAGTTGAGCAATTGGCCCCTAGTGCAGGGGACACGTTCGATGTGCCGGCTGATCTGCCTGCCGAACCGGGAAATGATCGAGTGGGCCAAGGGGCACCACGAAAGCAGCAGGGACATTCCGAACTACGAGGTGCGGGTCGTCGACTGGCAGATCAACGCCGACCCCATCAACCTGGCCGTCTTCGACGACACGGTCGCCTTTCTGACGTTCGCCGCCGGCACCGTCCAGGAGATGACCGGGTTCCGCATCGACGACCGGAACCTCGTGCGCGACGCTACCGGCTATTTCGGCCGGCTCTGGTCCAGCGGCGTTCCGCTCGGCGACCGGCTCGGCGAGCTCTGAACGCCGTCGCGGCCCCGGCCGGGACGTTCACCCGGGCGGGGCCGTGACGGTCGGTCAGCTCGTCAGCGCACCAGCGAGGCGATCATGTCGCTGCCCGGCTTGCACGCGGCCTCCAGCGCGGCCAGCTCGCCCGGGTCCAGCTTCGAGGCGGCCCCGACCCGGCTGAAGTCGATCATCGTGCGGGCCTCGTCGAACCACTCCTGCGACGCGGGGATGCCGAGGAAGCCCGCGAGCCTGGACAGCTCCGCCTGCGGGTCGGTCAGCAGCTCCTCGTACTCCAGGCTCATCCACTGGTCGGCGGGAAGCCCGGTCAGCGAGGACAGGCCACCGGCGACCATCCCCGACCACATGTCGCCGAACGCCGACACCGGGATCTCGTGCTCCATGATCCGGTTGCCGTCGAAGGGCGGCTTGACCAGGCCGTCCAGCTCGGGCGGCATCCGCCGCTCGAACTCCTCCCAGGACGCGGCGGGCGGGTCCATGGACATGAACGCGCCCATGGTCAGGACGCCGTGCCGGAACATCGGGTGCCGGCTCATGGACAGCGCGCAGTCCGGGCCGCTGCGGTACATGTGGACGAACCGCGCGTCCGGGAACATCTCCCGCAGCGCCGGGACGAACATCATGCTGTTCGCCGAACGCTCGACGATCGTCGGGCGGCCCAGCGTCTCCGAGAGCCAGCCGAACAGCGCCAGGTAGTGCTCTGAGGCGGGACGCTTCGGATACGCCGAGACCTCCTCCGCCATCTTGTCGTAGAGGGAGTCCGGGTCGTCGGTGAGCATCGGGAGCGTGAGATTGCAGATGGCCGGGACGCCGCCCTCGCGGTCGTACCGGCCGGTCTCGAACGGGTAACACAGCTCCGGGACCTTCCAGCCCGCCCGCAGGACGGCGCCGAAGATGGACTCGGTGGACGACAGCAGCCGCCACAGCTCCTCCCCGTCCATCTCCTGCGTCGGGATTCCCTGGTTGTCGGCCGCGACCGCCAGGGTGGCGAAGAACTCGCTGATGCTGAGCGTTTCCGGATTGCGGTGCAGAATGCGGGACAGCAGCGTCGAACCGCAGCGGCCCGTCGACACCACGATGGCCAGAGACATTCGTCGTCCTTCCTTCCGTCGATTCACTTCACCCGATCGCAGATCTGTTTTCAGCAGGTCGCGCCGAGCGCTTGTCGTGGAAACACTTCATTTGGCGAACCAGGAAGAGCTGTGACCGAATGTCATCGGCGCTGACGCTACGGACGGAATGACCGCCGAACAACCCCTAGGTCAACCCCTACCATTGCCCTTCGGCCCGGATGAAACCGTACTGACCAGGCCATTCTTCGACGATAGGGGTGGTGGCACGGTGATCAGGGGTGCGCGCGGGTAGTGGCCCGCCCGGCCGGCCGATTGAATTCGCTGGTGACCGCGGGTTTCGCGGGTGTGCCGGGCCGATTTCAGTGTACGGGGTGGTCGGGATAAATACCGAGGAGAAGCTGCTCGACTATCTCAAGCGGACGACCACGGATCTGCGCGAGGCGCGCAGGCGGGTCGCCGAGTTCGAGGAGCGGGACCGGGAGCCGGTCGCGATCGTGGGTATGGCGTGCCGCTTCCCCGGAGGCGCCGTCTCGCCCGAGACACTGTGGGACCTGGTCGCGCGCGGCGCGGACGGGCTGTCCGGCTTCCCCGTCGACCGGGGCTGGGACGTCGCGGGCCTGTACGACCCCGAGCCCGGTCGTCCGGGCAAGAGCTACGTCGACCGCGGCGGCTTCCTGCACGACGCGGGCTGGTTCGACCCGGGGTTCTTCGGCGTCGGCCCGAACGAGGCGCTGGTGATGGACCCGCAGCAGCGGCTGCTGCTGGAGGTGTCGTGGGAGGCGCTTGAGCGGGCGGGCATCGACCCGTCGTCGCTGCGTGGCAGCCGCACGGGCGTGTTCGCCGGCGTCAACTACCACGACTACGCGTTCAACAGCAGCACCGGCGCGATCGCCTCCGGCCGTATCTCCTACACGCTCGGCCTGGAAGGCCCGGCGGTGACGGTCGACACGGCATGCTCGTCGTCGCTGGTCGCGCTGCACTGGGCGATCCAGTCACTGCGCACCGGCGAGTGCTCGCTCGCGCTCGTCGGCGGGGTCACGATCATGGCGACGCCGGATACGTTCGTCGAGTTCAGCCGCCAGCGCGGCCTGGCCCCTGACGGCCGCTGCAAGTCGTTCGCGGCGGGGGCGGACGGGACCGGCTGGGGCGAGGGCGCTGGGATGCTCCTGGTGGAGCGCTTGTCGGACGCCCAGCGGAATGGCCACCGGGTGCTGGCGGTGGTGCGGGGCACGGCGGTCAACCAGGACGGCGCGTCGAATGGGCTGACGGCGCCGAACGGGCCGTCGCAGCGGCGTGTGATCCGGGAGGCGCTGGCCGCCGCCGGGCTGAGCACCGTGGACGTCGACGCGGTCGAGGCGCACGGGACGGGCACGACGCTGGGCGACCCGATCGAGGCGCAGGCGCTGCTGGCGACGTATGGGCAGGACCGTCCGGAGGGGCGTCCGCTGTGGCTGGGGTCGGTCAAGTCGAACATCGGTCACACGCAGGCGGCTGCTGGGGTGGCTGGGATCATCAAGATGGTCGAGGCGATGCGGCACGGCGTGCTGCCGAAGACACTGCATGTCGATGAGCCGACCCCGCATGTGGATTGGTCGGCGGGGGACGTCGAGTTGCTGGCCGAGGCGCGCGAGTGGTCGGCGGACGGTCGTCCGCGCCGGGCCGGGATCTCGTCGTTCGGGATCAGCGGCACGAACGCGCACGTGATCATCGAGGACGGGTCGGCGGTGGCGACGCCCGCGACGCGACCGTCCGGAGACGCCGCCGGTGCGCCGCCGTCCGCTGTTCCCTGGGTGATCTCCGCGCGTGACCAGGCCGGGTTGCGAGGCCAGGTCGAACGGCTGCGGGAGCACGTGCTCGCGGGTCCCGAACTGGAGCCGCTCGATGTCGGCTGGTCCCTGGCGACCGGTCGTGCCGTGCTGGAGCACCGCGCGGTCGTGCTCGGTCGGGATCGAGACGAGCTTCTCGCGGGTCTGGACCTTCTCGCCGATCCGGACGGCCAGACCGCCGTCCAGGGCATCGCCGGGTCTGGTTTGACGGCGTTCCTGTTCTCGGGTCAGGGCGCCCAGCGGCTGGGGATGGGCCGGGAGCTGTATGAGGCGTTCCCGGTGTTCGCGGACGCGTTCGACGCGGTGTGCGCGGCGTTGGACGGGCATCTGGATCGGCCGGTTCGGGATGTGGTCTGGTCTGAGGTTGGGCTGCTCGATCAGACGGTGTTCACGCAGGCCGGGTTGTTCGCGGTTGAGGTGGCGTTGTTCCGGTTGTTGGAGTCGTGGGGTGTGCGGCCTGATTTTTTGGCTGGGCATTCGATTGGTGAGTTGGTGGCTGCGCATGTGGCTGGGGTGTGGTCGCTGGGGGATGCGGCGAAGTTGGTGGCGGCGCGGGGGCGGTTGATGCAGGCGTTGCCTGCGGGTGGTGCGATGGCGGCGGTGCAGGCGTCGGAGGATGAGGTCGTCGGGCTGCTGGGTGGTGGGCCGGTGGCGGTTGCGGCGGTGAATGGTCCGGCGTCGGTGGTGGTGTCGGGGGTTGAGGATGAAGTCGTCCGGGTTGTTGATCACTTCACTGGGGTGGGGCGGAAGGCGACGCGGTTGCGGGTGTCGCATGCGTTCCATTCGCCGTTGATGGATCCGATGCTGGACGAATTCCGGGCGGTTGCGGAGAGCTTGGAGTATGGCGTCCCGGCCATTCCGATCGTGTCGAACGTGACCGGTGCGGTCGCCGCGCCGGAGATGGTCGGCTCGGCTGAGTACTGGGTTCGGCATGTGCGGGATGCGGTGCGTTTCCACGACGGTGTTCAGGCGTTGCACTCCGAGGGCGTGACCCGGTTCGTCGAACTGGGCCCGGACGGTGTGCTGACCGCGATGACCCAGACCTGCCTCGACGCGTCCCAGGACGAGGCGACCGTGGTCGCGACACTGCGCCGAGACCGTCCGGAGCCCGCCGCGCTGCTCGCAACGGTGGCCGCACTCCACGTCAAGGGCGTCCCGGTGTCCTGGCGGGCCGTGCTGGACGACCGGGGCGCCGAGCAGGTGGACCTGCCGACGTACGCGTTCCAGCGGGAGCGGTACTGGCTCGAAGGCCCCGGCGGGATGGGCGATGTCTCCGCCGCCGGGCTGCAACAGGACGAACATCCGCTGCTGGGCGCCGTGGTGGCGTTGCCGGAGTCGGGCGGCGTGGTGCTCACGGGACGCCTGTCCCTCAGCGCGCAGCCCTGGCTCGCCGACCACGAGGTTGGCGGCGTCGTGCTGCTGCCGGGGACGGCGTTCGTCGACCTCGCGATCCGGGCCGGGGACCATGTCGGCTGCGAATTCCTGGAGGAGCTGACGCTTCAGGCGCCGCTCGTCCTGCCGGAGCACGGGGGCGTCGCCGTCCAGGTCGTGGCGGGCGCGGCGGACGAGTCCGGACGGCGGGTCGTGGGCGTCTACTCGCGGGCTGGGGACGAGGCCGCCGACCAGGTCTGGGTCCGGCACGCCACCGGAACCCTGACCGCCGAGGCCGCCGAGTCGTCCTTCGATCTTTCGGTATGGCCGCCGGAGGGCGCTTCGCCGGTCCCGCTGGACGGCGCCTACGAGCGGCTGGTGGACGCGGGCTACGGCTACGGCCCCCTGTTCCAGGGCCTGAGAGCGGCATGGCGGCACGGGGACGAGCTGTTCGCCGAGGTCGCGCTGCCCGACGACGCCTGGGAGGACGCAGACCGGTTCGGCCTGCACCCGGCCGTCCTGGACGCGGTCCTCCACACGGGCCTCGTCGCCCGGGAAGCGGAGCACGAGGGGGACGGGACGCTGCTGCCGTTCGCGTGGAACGGCGTCCGCCTCTACGCGTCAGGCGCGCCCGCCGTGCGCGCGAGGCTGACCCCGGTCGGCTCGGACGGGACAGCACTGCAACTCGCCGACGGGACGGGACGTCCGGTCGCGGCGGTGGAGTCCCTGGTGTCGCGCCCGATGACCCCGGGCCCGCTCGCCCCGACGGCTTCCGCGTCCCAGGATCCGCTTTTCCGCCTGGAGTGGTCCATATTGCCGCTTCCGGGCACGGCGGTCGCGGGTTCTTGGGGCGTGTGGGAGGACCTCGCCGGGCAGGACGAGACCGTCCCGGCGCCTGACGTCGTGGTGCTTCCCGTGGAGTACGGAGCGGCTGAGGACGCCGGGGCTGCGCTGCACCGCGTGCTCGCGGCCGTGCAGGCATGGTCGGCGGGTCCGCGGTTCGCGTCGTCGCGGCTGGTGGTCGCCACGTCCGGCGCCGTCCCGGCGGGCGGCGAGGACGTCACGCATCCGGCGGGCGCGGCGGTGTGGGGCCTGGTCCGCTCGGCCCAGTCGGAGGACCCGGGACGGATCGTCCTGGTGGACGTGGAAGACCTGGACGACCTGGCCTTGGGCGCCGCGGTGGCCGTCGTGTCGGCGACGGACGAGCCGGAGATCGCGATCCGCGACGGGGTCGTCCGCGTCCCACGCCTGATACGAGCCACCGCCGGACAGCCTGAGCCAGGCGAAGCGTGTCCGTTCGGTGACGGGACCGTGCTGGTCACCGGTGCGATGGGCGCCCTGGGCATGCTGGTCGCGCGGCATCTCGTGACCGTTCACGGTGTGCGGCGGCTGTTGCTGATCGGCCGCCGTGGCGCGGAATCGCCCGGGGCGGGCGAGCTGGTGTCGGAGTTGACCGACCTGGGCGCGGACGTCGAGGTGGCCGCATGCGACGTCGCCGACCGGACGGCGCTCGGCGACCTACTAGCCGACGTTTCCGACCGGCATCCCCTCTCGGCGGTGGTACACGCGGCGGGCGTGCTGGACGACGGCGTCATCGCGTCCCTGACCCCCGAACGCTTGGACGCGGTGCTCGCGCCGAAGGCCATCGGCGCGTGGAACCTGCATGAGCTGACCCGCGGCATGGATCTGTCGGCGTTCGTGGTGTTCTCGTCGGCGGCCGGTGTGCTGGGTGCGCCGGGCCAGGGCAACTATGCGGCGGCTAACGCGTTCGTGGACGGGCTCGTCCAGCATCGGCGCGGGCTGGGCCTGGCGGGCCGGTCGCTGGCGTGGGGCCTGTGGGCCTCCGACACCGGAATGGCCGGAAGCCTCGACGATGACGATGTGCGGCGGATGGCCCGGTCCGGGGTCCACGCCCTGACGGTTGAGGAAGGGCTGCGGTTGTTCGACGCGGCCATGACCGTCGACCAGCCGCTGCTGGTGCCGATCGGGCTGGACCCGGCGGAGCTGGCCGGCGCCGGTGGCGGTGCGGGTGCCGGTGACGGGCCGCCGCACGTCCTGCGCGGGCT